>CAYTUH010000050.1:2505-11006 GCA_964441165.1 uncultured Syntrophaceae bacterium | reverse complement strand
GATCGCTCAGCATCGGATTTTCACCCATGATATAGAGGGCCTTGATGCTTCCGTCGTGGGCGCCGTTCATCATTTCCATGATGGTGAGTCCCGGTTTCGCCGGAAGGGTCGCATTCCATGCCTTTTCGAACTTGGCACGGGCGTCGTCGTTCGCCACCTGCTGATATCCCGAGAAGACGTTCGGCAGTGCGCCCATGTCGCAGGCACCCTGCACGTTGTTCTGGCCGCGGAGCGGGTTTACACCGCCGCTTTCAATACCCACGTTGCCGCAGAGCATTGAAAGATTGGCGCATGATTTTACCGCATCGGTGCCGTGGGTATGCTGCGTGATGCCCATGGCGTAGAGGATCGATCCCTTTTCCGCTTTGCCGTATATGCGTGCAGCGGTCCGGAGATCATCGGCGGGAACTCCCGAAATCTCCTCCACGTACTCGGGGGTGTATTTCGCAATTACCTTTGCAAAGGCATCGAATCCCTCGGTGCGCTCCTTGATATATTCCGCTGCCTGCAGGTCTTCACTGATTATGACATTCATCAAGCCGATCAGGACGGCAACATTGGTTCCCGCTTTCGGCCTGAGCCAGATGCTGGCATACTTGACGAGACCGATCTCTCTGGGGTCGATGACAATCAGTTTCGCCTCATTGCGCTTGACGGCCCGCTTTACCCGTGATCCGATTACGGGATGATTCTCCGTCGTGTTTGTCCCGATGGCGATAATCGCGTCGGCAAATTCTATTTCATCAATTGAGTTGGTCATTGCACCACTGCCGAAGGTTGCGGCCAGACCGGCCACGGTCACGGAGTGTCAGAGACGGGCGCAGTGGTCGACATTATTGGTTCCAATCACCGCTCGCATGAATTTCTGGAAGAGATAATTTTCTTCGTTGGTACACCGTGCCGACGCCAATCCTGCGATACTGTCGGCGCCGTGCTCCTCTTTGATGGCCGCGAGCTTGTCCGCGATGAAATCGTAGGCCTCGTCCCAGCTTGCCTCCTGCAGCTCGCCATCCTTCCGTATCAGGGGGGTTTTCAGACGATCGGGACTGTCGATGAAATTCATGCCGAACCGTCCCTTGGAGCAGAGATTCCCCAGGTTGGGCTGACCGTAGTCCGGGTTTGTGGTCACTTTCACCACCTTGCCGTCTTTTACATTCAGGTCGAGTTGACACCCGACGCCGCAGTAAGGGCAGGTGGTCTTGACTTTTTCCAGTTCCCAGGGACGTCCCTTGAATCGCGCCTGTTTAAAGGTCAGCGCGCCTACGGGGCAGGCATCGACACAGGACCCGCAGAAGACGCATTCCGAGTCGATGTAGGCACTGTCGAAGGCGGGACCTACCTTGGCATGGGACCCGCGCATGGCGAAATCAAGTACTTCGTGGACCTGAATCTCGTTACAGACACGGACACAACGGCCGCAGAGGATGCATTTGTTGAGATCTCTCTGGATCATGCTGTTGGTGTCTTCGATTTCGTATCCCGGTGATTCGATGTTGAACCGCGGTTCATCGATTCCAAGTTCGTATATCAGATCCTGGAGTTCGCAATCGCCGTTCTTTTCGCACTGCAGACAGTTGTGATTTCCGGAAGCCCAGATTAATTCGACCACCATCTTTCGTGACGTCTTGACACGTTCCGTATCGGTTTTAACGACCATGCCGGCACTGACGGGCATCGCACAGGATGCGACCAGGGATCGGGCATTCTCGACTTCAACTGCACACACCCTGCAGGCTCCGACATTCGTGGTTCCCTTGAAGTAACAGAGTGTAGGGATATGGATGCCGTTTTCTCGTGCCACTTCCAGGATAGTCTGTCCCGGGGAGGCGGTTACTTCCTTTCCATCGATTGTTAACGTCAATTTCTGGTCCATTTCATACTCCTTGCCTGTAAGTATACGATTTGCCTTTTGTAATATTTTAAAACGTTAAAGACCAAAACCCTCCTGTAGTCAAGGGCTTCATCAGTCGTGGGTATAGGCCCCAGTTTATCATGGGTTAATAATTGAAAGCTAACGATTATTCTGCTGATTTAATGCATGAATGCATGGCGTGCCGCTTGGAACATAACATCTGTTGCACGTCGCACGGGGGATGCATCGCGCGCTCGATAGCAGAATGGATTAGTGCTGTGTTCCTTTCTATTCCGTGAATATCAAAAACCGGGGCGACAATACCCCATTTCCCCCTTCTTTTCAAGAGTTAAATTGACATTTAACGGGACCGTGTAACATGTTATTATTTTGATCGAATCAATCGGAATCTGGCGAACAATAATTGACATGCGGGGAGGATCTGTAGTATCAAGTATAGCTCCGCTTGTGCGGGAAAAAAATCTTGATTTCTCTACGTTAATGATATAGAGAGACCAAACTTTTCAAAAAACTCATGGAAACAGGACTCCTTGCCCGATTTCGTATTCGGGCTATAGAGCCGAGAGGAGGTAACATTGTGAGGAGATACGAAACAATATTCATCATCCACGCCGATCTGTCGTCGGATGAAATAACGGCCCTGGTGGACCGTTATGCCGCAATCATCACGTCCTTCAAAGGAAAAATCGTAAAGATCGATAACTGGGGAAAGCGGAGACTTGCTTACTATATCGAGAAACGCAGGGAAGGGGTCTATTACCTCTTCGATTACGTCTCGGGGAGCGATGCCGTTTCCGAGCTGGAGCGTAATTTCAAGATCGACGATAAAGTGATGAGATACCAGACGGTCAAACTGAGCGACAAGGTCGACATGGATGAAATTGAAAAAGAAATAGCCGCTGCACAAAAGAAAGAGCTACCACCCGAGACGCCTCCTTCAGAAGAAGTGACAGTGGAGCCTGAGATTCCACAGGATGAAACGCCGCAGGAGCAGGAAGCTGCGGAAGAATCCGAAACGGTGGAATCAAGCGAAGAGACGACTGAAGAAAAGAAGGAGGAGGAATAAGCGATGGCAGGCCCGACCAATGCAAGACGTCCATATCGTCCGAGAACCGGTGGTAAAAAATTCTTCCATCGAAGAAAAGTGTGCCGGTTTTGCGTCGATTCCGAGTTAAAGATAGATTACAAGAATCCGGCGATTCTGAGGAATTTTCTCACGGAACGGGGAAAAATAATTCCGAGGAGAATTACCGGAACCTGCGCAAAACACCAACGAGAATTGACGGTCGCAATTAAGAGAGCGCGAACGTTGGCCCTTCTGCCTTATGTTGTGACCGAAGGTTAGAGGAAGCGGACACAATCAGTTGCATCGGGGATCTTACCGGTTTGTTCACAGCGCGTGGTCGTTGTCTCCCGCAGAATTGATGTCTGCGTGTAAAAGACGTCCCGGCGGTGAAAAGGGGATATGCGGGACGGTGCCGCATCGACGGCGGCATATCCCGTGAAACAGGAAACCGGACCTGGATGTGAACAAAAAGGGGGAGGTATCTCCATTAAAGAATTTATCTTTGCGATTACCATAACCTCTCTTGTTTTTGTCTTCGTGTCATCAATTCCGGTACTGGGGGCCTTTGCGGCGTTGCTGGCTCCGTTGCCGCTCCTGTACTACTATTCCAGACTCGGGAGGACCGCGGGCATCCTGGTATTCGTCGTCTCCCTTGCTGTCGCGGCGGTAGTGCTGAGGAGTGCCGGTATCGTCTTTGATGTGCGATACCTTTTTGTGCTGGGGTGTGCGGGACCCATTCTTTCCGAGGTGCTGCGGAAAAAATACGGCATCGAGAAGACGGTAATTCTATCCGCAAGCTGCATCCTGGTGACGGGACTTCTTCTTCTGTTCTATTACAGTATGACGCGGGGAATGTCTCCCTTCCGCCTCATAGAACTGTCGATACTGGATATGGTGCGGACGACGGTGAATGCCTATCCCGAGGCGGGGGGCACGTCGGAGCAGGTTGAATTCATCAAGAAAAGTGCCGAGCAGATTGCCGGGGCACTGACATATCTGTTCCCTTCCATCATGATTGTCGGGTCGGTCTTTGTGGCCTGGGCCAACATCATGGAAGGGAGGCTCCTGTTTCAGTTCAGAAAGATGTGGTATCCCGATTTCGGTGACCTGACGCGCTGGAAGATTCACGACAAATTCATCTGGCTCGTCATCGCTTCCGTGGTCTTTGTCATGATGCCCGTTACGGGAATACGGATAGTGGGATTCAACATGCTCGTAATCCTGCTCTTTGCGTATATGCTGCAGGGACTCGCGATTGTTGCCTTTTGGCTGAATCGCAAAAAGGTGCCCTGGTTCCTGCGGTTGTTTACCTATGCCTTCATATTTGCCCAGCAGTTTCTCCTTCTCATTGTCATAGGCCTTGGGATGGTTGATGTCTGGGCTGATTTCAGGCGGCTGAACAGGGCACGGTAAATTCAGTTGATTTACACCACGGTTCTACTTTAAACGAGAGATATAAATTGTGCGGTGAGAAAGGGAGGTTTTATCGATGAAAGTGATTTTGAAAGAGGATGTTGCAGATCTCGGCAGGATGGGCGATACGGTGAACGTGTCCGATGGATATGCCCGTAATTTCCTGATTCCGCGAGGCCTGGTTTTAGAGGCAAGCAATAAGAATCTCAAGGTTCTGGAGCATGAAAAAAGGCTGCTCAACCAGAAAATACAGAGACATAAGGAAAAGGCGGAGCAGCTTCGCGACCGGCTCGGTGGAATTGTCTGCACCATCGCGAAGAAAGTCGGTGAACAGAACAAGCTTTTCGGTTCCGTAACCTCGAAGGACATCGAGAATGCTTTGAAAGAAAAGGGAATAGAAATGGATCGCAGGAACATTCTTCTTGATGAGCCGATCAAGAACATCGGCGAATCTTCGGTCAGGGTGAAACTGCATGCCGACGTAATCGCGGAGCTGAAGATCGTCGTGACTCCTGAGGAATAACCGTCCACTTTCGAGGCAAAAATGAACGATATCGATTACTCCCTTCACAAGGTACCTCCCCAGAATCTCGATGCGGAACAGTCGGTTCTCGGGGGAATACTTCTCGATAACAATGCGCTCAACAGCGTTGTGGAGGTGCTCGATGTCAATGACTTTTACAGTGAAGGGCACCGCAAGATATTTTCGGCAATCGTCCAGCTCTCCGAGCGTAATGAACCGAGCGACCTCATCACGCTGAGCAGCATACTCCGCGACAAAAAAGACCTTGACCGTGTCGGTGGCGAGGCATATCTGGCGTCCCTCGTTGACGGCGTCCCCTCGGCTGCGAATATCGCCTACTATTCAAAAATCGTGAAAGAAAAGGCGGTGCTGCGGAAACTGATCGGCGTGGCCACCGATATCATCACCAGAAGTTACGACCAGGGGGTCGATATCGACCAGATGCTCGATGAATCGGAGCATTCAATCTTCGAGATCTCCGAAAACAAAATCAGGCCTGCCTTTTATCCTCTCAAGGAAATCGTGAAGGAGAGTTTCCGGTCCATCGAGGCGCTTTTCGAGAGGAAGGCCCTGATTACGGGTGTCCCCACGGGTTTCGAAAAGGTTGATGACTACACGTCGGGACTCCAGAATTCCGACCTGATCATCGTGGCCGGCAGGCCGAGCATGGGGAAAACGGCCTTTGCCATCAACGTCGCACAGTATGCCGCCATTGAGGGCGGCGTTCCGGTGGCCATCTTTTCTCTTGAAATGTCCAAGGAACAGCTTGCTTTCCGAATGCTGGCGTCGGAGGCGCGGGTTGACTCGCAGAGGTTGAGAAAGGGGTTTCTCGGTGAAAACGACTGGCCGAAATTAACGACAGCGGCGGGAAAGCTCTCCGAAGCCCCGATCTATATTGATGATACCCCGGCAATTTCGGTACTCGAAATGAAGGCGAAGGCACGGCGGCTGCAGGTGGAAAAAGGGCTCGGGCTGGTGGTGCTCGATTATCTTCAACTGATGCGGGGCAAAGACCTCAACGCGCCCCGGGAACAGGAGATTTCAGAAATAAGCCGTTCGTTGAAAGCGCTGGCCAAAGAACTGAGCATTCCCGTCGTCGCCCTTTCCCAGCTGAATCGTCAGGTGGAGACGCGGACCGACAAGAGGCCCCAACTCGCCGACCTCAGGGAGTCCGGTGCGATCGAACAGGATGCCGACGTGATTATGTTCATTTACCGCGACGAGGTCTATAATCAATCGGAAGACAACCCCGAAAAGGGTGTTGCGGAAATTATCATCGGCAAACAGAGAAACGGGCCTACCGGCAAGGCACGACTCGTCTTTCAGAAAGAATTCACCCGCTTTGAAAATCTTGCCTTTACCCAGGGCGACTACTGATCGGTGAGAAGTCCCGGCTCGCTTCCCAGATAGGGGAGGGCGGTCCTCAGTTTTTTAAGGGCCTCTTTTTCTATCTGGCGTGCACGCTCTCGCGTGATGTTGAATCGGTCTCCGATCTCCTGGAGCGTCTGGGGCGTGTCCGCCATCGTCCGGTGCGTGACAATGTAACTTTCCCGTTCGTTCAGCTTTGCCATCGCTCCGGCAATATTCTTTTTTACGAGGGCCGTTTCCTGTTTCCTGATGAGCTCTTCTTCCTGGCTCGTTCCCCCGTCCACCAGTTGATCGATATACATCGATTCGCCCTCATCGTCGATGGACGCGTCGAGAGAAACATCACGATTGCTCAGCCTGATGTCCATTTCCTCGATTTCCGTTTCCTTGACGTTGAGCAAATTCGCAATTTCACCGAATTCGGGGTTCTTCTCCGACATCCCTTCAAGTTTCTTCTTGGCCTGGCCAAGTTTGAAGAAAAGCTTTCTCTGGGCCTGCGTGGTCCCGATCTTGACGAGGCTCCAGGACTTCATGATGTAATTCTGCATGTAGGCCCGTATCCACCAGACCGCATAGGATATCAGCCGATATCCCTTGTAGGGGTCGAACTTCTTGACTGCGTGCATGAGGCCGATGTTTCCCTCCTGGATGAGGTCGATGAGCTTCACGCCGTAATTCTTGTACTCGTGGGCAATCTTGACGACGAAACGGAGGTTCGAAGTGACAAGCTTCTCGGCGGCCTCCATGTCTTCATTTTTCCTGAACCGGACCGCAAGCTTGAATTCCTCTTCGGCGGTCAGGATGGAAAAGCGATTTATCTCGGCTATATAGAGGTCTAATGTGTCGGTTACTGCTGGTAAACGCATGGTTCCTGTTCTTTCAAGTTAATGACCTGTTACTCTAAAACGATATCGGTATAGAGTCAAGCCCTTTTGCTTCTTCACCTTTCTTGACATCATCGCGCTTCATGGTTAGATTAGGGTTGCGCCGGACGGATGTGAATTTTCATGAGAAGAAAGTGACCATACAAAGGGGGAATCGGTGAAATCGTACAACAAATTGATTGTGGATTTTGCAATTACCTTTGCCAAGGACGTCAAGGCCAAGGCGATTCTTTTGTACAGTGACGTGGCCCTCGATATTGCGGTCAGGAAAAAGAGCGAACTCTTCGGGAATATTATCGTCATCACGCGAGGCGACAGGGAAGTTCCCCCGGATATAGAAAACTACGACAAGGTCATCAATGTTCCCGATGTCGATTTTCCCCGCATGAGCCAGATCAAGATTGCCATTACCAAGGGCATCGCCGCGGGGCTTTTCGGGAAGGGAGACAAGCTGGTCTGCCTCACGGGTATACCCAAATTCGGCTACATCGACAGTCTTTTCATCATTGACGTGGGAAGAGAATTCGAGATCCTGACCTCGGAGAACATCTCCGATATTTTTGAGGGAGTAAGGGCTGAAGTCTTTGAAACGGTTTTGAATATCGCCCTTGAACTGGCCGCACAGGGAAGGGAAGGCCGGCAGGTGGGGACCATATTCATTCTCGGTGACCATGAGCGGGTGCTCCAGCTTTCACGGCAGATGATCATGAATCCCTTCATGGGGTACAAGGAGGAAGAACGCAACATTCTCGACAGAAATCTGCGGGAGACCATCAAGGAATTCTCCGCCCTGGACGGGGCCTTTCTGGTGAAGGAGGACGGCGTACTCATCACGGCGGGACGTCATCTGAATGCCGCACTCGAGAGCAAGGACTTCCCCCAGGGTCTGGGGAGCAGGCATATTGCGGCGGCGGGTATTACCAGCGTCACCGATGCCATCGCCGTCGTGATCTCGGAGTCCACCGGCACGGTTCGCCTCTTTAAGAAAGGGAAACTCTTTGTCGATATAGAAAAGGCATAAATACCAGATAATCGAGAGCGATGAGCTGACAGCCGGTGCCCGATGGTCGAAGGTGCGAAGAGATGCACCTGTCCGACGAAATGAGCAAAGAGAGAGCTGAGGGTTGATCGCTTTTTTTATGGAGGAGAGGATATGAGGTTCGATAAATTTACCTTGAAACTGCAGGAAGCACTTCAGGCCGCTGAAACCCTGGCGGGAAACGCGGGGCACCAGGCTGTCGATGCGGAACACCTCATGCGTGCGCTGCTGCAGCAGCCTGAAGGTATCGTAAGCGAAATCATAAAGAAGCTCGGGGCGGATCCGGGACAGATAGACCGGGAATTCGGGGATGCGCTGCGAAAAATACCTTCCGT
>CAYTUH010000050.1:0-2495 GCA_964441165.1 uncultured Syntrophaceae bacterium | reverse complement strand
CTCGAGGCGGCTTTCTCCGAGGCGGCCCGGCTGAAGGATGAGTATGTCAGCGTGGAGCATGTGCTGCTCTCAATCGTTGACGACAAGGAGGGGGCGGCGGGAAAAATACTCCAGAGGCATGGTGTAACGCGCGATGCCATCCTGAAAATATTGGTGGATATACGGGGAGGACAGCGGATTACCGACCCGAATCCGGAAGACACATACCAGGCACTGAAACGATTCGCCAGGGATTTCAACGAAATTGCCCGGAAAGGCAAATTCGATCCCGTGATCGGACGGGATGACGAGATCAGGAGAGTCATGCAGGTGCTCTCGCGGCGGACCAAGAATAATCCCGTTCTGATAGGGGAACCCGGCGTGGGCAAGACGGCAATCGTGGAAGGCCTTGCCCAGCGGATCGTCAACGGCGATGTGCCCGAAAGCCTCAAGGACAAGCGGGTTATCGGGCTCGATATCGGTGCCCTGGTGGCCGGCGCCAAATACCGGGGCGAATTTGAAGACAGACTGAAGGCGGTGTTGAAAGAAGTGACCGATGCCAGCGGCGAGATCATTCTCTTCATCGACGAGCTGCACACCATGGTGGGGGCCGGTGCCGCCGAGGGGTCCGTCGATGCCTCGAACATGCTGAAACCCGCGCTTGCCCGCGGGGAGCTGCGGTGTGTCGGTGCCACGACCCTGAACGAATACCGGAAGTATATAGAAAAGGATGCGGCCCTCGAACGCCGGTTCCAGCCCGTGCTTGTGCATGAGCCGACGGCGGAGGATACCATCGCCATCCTGCGGGGGCTGAAGGAGCGGTACGAGGTGCACCATGGTGTGCGCATCAAGGACGCCGCCCTTATTGCCGCCGCCGTTCTCTCGAACCGCTACATCAGTGACCGGTTCCTTCCCGACAAAGCCGTGGATTTGATCGACGAGGCGGCATCGCGCCTGAGAATCGAGCTGGACAGCCTGCCCGAAGAGATTGACGTGGTGCAGCGGAAAATCATGCAGCTCGAGATCGAACGTGAATCGCTGAAGAAGGAGACCGACAAGACCTCGAAAGACCGGTTGTCAAAACTGAACAGGGAATTGGCGGAACTGGAGGAATCCCGAGACCGGATCAAGCTGCACTGGTCGCGGGAGAAAGACGCCATCAAGGGGATCCAGTCCGTCAAGGAGCGTATCGAGGAATACAAGACGGCGGAACAGAATGCGCAGCGGGAAGGCGATCTCGCGAAGGCGGCCGAAATCAGATACGATACCCTGGTCCGTCTGAACCGCGAGTTGGAAGAGAAGACCCGGGAACTTGAGGCCCTCCAGGCGGAGACCAAAACGCTGAAAGAGGAAGTGGACGAAGAGGATGTGGCCGAGGTCGTGGCAAGCTGGACCGGTATCCCGGTGGCGCGGATGATGGAAAGCGACGTCCAGAAACTGCTCCGGATGGAAGAACGCCTGCAGCAGAGGGTCGTGGGGCAGGACGAGGCCATTACCATTGTCTCCAATGCACTCAGGCGGGCCCGGTCGGGCCTTCAGGATCCCAACCGGCCCATCGGTTCCTTTATCTTCATGGGGCCGACGGGTGTGGGCAAGACCGAATTGAGCAAGGCCCTGGCCGAGTTCATGTTTGATGACGAGCAGGCCATGATCCGCATCGACATGTCGGAGTTCATGGAGAAGCATTCCGTGGCGCGCCTTATCGGGGCGCCTCCGGGGTATGTCGGATATGATGAAGGCGGGTTCCTGACGGAAGCGGTGAGACGAAGGCCTTACGCGGTGCTGCTTTTTGATGAAATAGAAAAGGCTCATCCCGATGTCTTCAACGTGCTTCTGCAGATTCTCGATGACGGGCGTTTAACCGACGGTCACGGGCGTACGGTAGACTTCAAGAACACCATCAGTATCATGACGTCCAATATCGGCGGCCAGTGGCTCCAGGATGCGTCGCTGGACAGCGGCGAACAGCAGAGAAGAACGATGGACGCCCTGAGGGCGACCTTCAAGCCCGAGTTCCTCAACAGGGTCGATGATATCATCACCTTCAGGGCATTGTCGCTCAAGGATATCGGGCATATCGTCGATATCCAGGTGGGGCTGATCAAAAAACGGCTTGAAGCGAGAAACATGTTTTTGGAATTGACGGACGCGGCCAAAAACCATATAGCAGAAGCGGGGTTCAATCCCGCCTACGGTGCCAGGCCGCTGAAGCGGGCGCTCCAGAAGCTCGTGGAAGACTCGCTCGCCTCGAGGATCCTGGAAGGGGCCTTTGTCGAAGGAGACCGCATCATGGTTGATGTGGGCAGCGACGGGAAGATCACCTTTTCAAAAGAGGATGAATGAGATGAGGCCGCTCCGTGATGTTTCTTCCCGGAGCGGCCCTCGTCGGGCAATAACCATATTATACGGAGGTACAGGTACATGAATCAGTTGAGAACGGCACTGCTCCTCGGTGCCTTGACAGGGCTGCTGATGCTCATAGGGGGATATTTCGGCGGAAGACAGGGCATCGTCAT
>CAYTUH010000049.1:1193-11046 GCA_964441165.1 uncultured Syntrophaceae bacterium | reverse complement strand
CCGCCTGATCCCTGATGGATAGCATAGATCGCTTCGCTGCTGAAAACTTTTGTGGACCGGATCGAGCATGAAATCCTCATCGGCCGGTACGGGAACCCCATGATTCACTTCGCCGTCGTCTGCGCGTCCCTGAGCTGCCCCGACCTGAGCAGGCAGGTCTACGAGGGGGCGTTTCTGGGAGAGCAGCTGGCACGGCAGGCACGGCGTTTCGTGAACAATGACACCAAAGGGTTGCGGATCGACCGGGAAGGGAAAACGGTCTATTTTTCAAATATTTTCAAGTTTGACGAACAGTCCTTTCCACGGGGCGCCGCCGATGCGCTGCCCCTGATAATCCCCTTCGTCGAAAAGAGTGAAGACGAACAGTACCTTCGCTCGGGACGATACAGGATTGAATACCTCGATTACGACTGGGATCTCAACACATCAGTGAATGCCGGGCAAGGCGAGTAATGTTTTTCCCGCCCCGTCGATCCTATCGACCACGCAGGCACCGCGAAGGATGTGCCGGCCACCTTTACACGGTGCAGTCATGAACAGAAAAAACAGAAGGTGGATGCTTCCGCACCTGAACATGGACCACCTCCTGCACGAACCGCCCGGCCTGTCCCGGATGCACTCATCGAGGATTATATTCTTCCGGTTTCGTTTCCGGGCGGTCCCTGTCGGAGGACCTTTTTCCCCAGGGTTTGAAGACGGAAAGGTAAACTGCCGCGAGAAGGAGCGCGACCTGCATCATGCCGAAGGAGATATTCATCTCTTTGAAATGCAGGTAGGCAGGATTACTCAAGGCCGCCAGGCCCTCGATCCGCGAGATGGGCCCCATCTGATTGAGCCAGGGTCCGAGCCAGAATGTTCCGAAGAAAACGGCATAGATGTTTATGGCATACTTGCTGATTATCCACCGGTATTTCAGGAAACCCCATCCCGTAAAGACCGAAAAGAAAATGCCCGTGACGAGGCAGCCCAGAGCACCGGGAATAATGACATAATCGTCCACATGCCTCATTGCGCGGTCGATGCCGTAGAGTTCGCCGCCGGTGCCGGCACTGAGCCCGACCTGCATGAGAAGAAGGGCCACGGCACCTCCGATCCAGACACAGGCGCAGATCACGTGAACCACGCGGAGCCACTTCGTACCCCTCTTTCTGAATCGAACCATCACACACTCTCCAGGAAAGCCTGTCCGGGAAATACTCCCTTTATTCGATAAGGATCAGTTTCACATTATCGAATGCACCTTCGAAATCCCAGCCTCCGCCGCCTATCCTCATCGTGTTGATGGAATATATGAAATTGCTCTGCACCGGCGTGTTTCCGGGACCGGTCCGGGTCGTTTTCACGGTCCTGAGATTGGGGGACCGGTAATGATACCAGGTATTGAGTCCGATGCTGGTATAGTTCGTTCGGTTATAGAAATCGGCACCATTCAGGAAGCCGTTGTTCCAGATATGGTTATTCTCGTCCAGGTCGGTGAAATAGATCTTCACATCGGCGGGCCACTCGCCCGTTCCTCCATTCTGATAGGTCCACTGGCCGCTGTCGGACAGGGAATAGCCCATGAGTTTCAGGTCAAATTCAATATAGACCTCGGAATAAGAGGTGATACCGGTGTTCAGGACCTGCTGCAGCCCCGCCTCGCCGCCGCTCGAACCGGCATTGTACCGCTGGTAGTGGAATAGGCTGTTTCCCCCGTCACTAATCGCTTCCAGTATGAAGTTTCCCGTGCCGGATTTCACCTGCGTCCAGTCAGCGATTCCTTCCTCGAAATCTTCGTCGATAAGGAGGAGTTCCTGCGTTTCACCGGTCACGGTAAATTCAAGGGAACCGCTCCACTCGCTCTCCAGACCGCTTACGATATGTTGTGCCCTCCAGTAATAGGTCCCCGGACTCAGCCACTCGGTAAAGGAGACACCGCTTTCGAAATTGCCATCGGCCGCCGTGACGAGGAAATCGGGATCGGCCGATATCTCGTAGAAGAGAGTGCCCACGGGTTCATGTTTACAGTGTGTGGTCAGAAACTCTTCCCTGACGTAAAACGTAAGCGTCACCCTTTCCCCGTCACCCTCGTATTCACTTGCATTGCCGGCATCGGAGATGACCGGGGCATTGACGCTTTCGATGACGGTGAAACAGGTGGCACTGCTCCAGTCGCCGTGACCCTCGGCATCGTATGCCCTGCCGCGCCAGTAGTAGGTGTCTTCCGAAAGGGCGGGAGGCACAATGACCGTCGAATTCTCCGCGACACCGTAAATCCGCTGAGGATCATAATCGAAGTTCATGCTCACATCGTACTCAAAATCATAGGATTGAATCTCTTCGTTGCCGTTGGGATCGGACGCACTGAGCAACAGCGTAATCTGATTCTCATAGGGGTAGACGTCGCCGTCGGGGGTCACGTTCTCCGCTGTCGGAAGCTGGTTCTCCGGACTCACTTCGAACTGAAGCGCGGTACTCGGGTCGCTTTCAATCCCCGCGATCACGTGCCGCGCACGCCAGTAGTATATGCCGGGTTCAAGAAAGAGGAAGAAGGGAACGTCATTTTCAAAGCTACCCGTGACGGCATCGGTAAAGGCGTCATTATCGGCAACTTCACAGGTGAAGGTGCCGGCGAAGCCTCCCGTGCAGGTGACAGTCACGGAATTCGCACGGAAGGTCACGTACGCGCCTTCCCCGTCATAGGAGAATTCGGAGACATTTCCGGCACCGGCGATATCGGGTGCGGCGACTGTCTCGATGACACTGAAACAGGTGGGAGTGCTCCAGTCGCCGTATCCTTCCTCATCGGACGCCTTGCCTCGCCAGTAATAGATGCCGGGTGTGAGAGTGCCCATGTTGGCAGTATCCGTCGGCTGATCGAGACGTTCCAACGGTTCGGAGAAGAGCGAATCCTGGTCGCATTGAAAATCATAGGACCGGATGGGGTCTTCATCGGGGTCGACGGCACGCAGCGTGAGGATGATTTCATCCCCGGTATTGAATATCGCTCCCCCTGCGGGAGTGATATTTTCCGCCACCGGTCTCCGGTTGCCTTCGAGCACCGTAATCGCAAACGGATCACTCCAGTCACTTGCCAGCCCGGCAACGATATGCCGCGCCCTCCAGAAGTAATTGCCTGCCGGAAGCAGAAGATCAAAGGGGACTCCGCTTTCAAACGTTCCTATCGGTGCAATCAGATTATCCTGGTCATTCCTGAGTTCATATTCGAGGGTTCCCGTAAAACGGCCGAGGCAGTCCGTCGTGTATGTCGTGGCTTCAAATACCAGGCTTACCCTCCCGAAGGAATCCCGGACAAATTCCGTTTCGTTCCCGGCATCGACGATGTTCGGCACATCAACGGCATTTATGACGGAGAAGCAGAAAGGATCGCTGAATTCACCGTATCCCCCGAAATCGGCGGCACGGGCACGCCAGTAATACACACCCGCGGGAAGCTGCATGCCCACATCCACGGAGGAACCGGGGATATCCTTGAAATGGACAATGACCGTGTCGAAGGCATCGCTGTCTGCCAGTTCGAAACCGTAGAACGGGATATCATCCTCTTCGTCATCGGCTGCCTGCGACGAGAGCGTGATCCAGTTCACCGAAGAGAACACGCTCCCCGCAGCCGGGGAGTCATTCACCGTTTCCGGCGGCTGATTGTCGAGGACGGAGAAGCGGCGTTCCTCACTGTACCCACTCTCCTTCAAGTCGGCTCCTACGCCGGAGACGGCACGGGCCTTCCAGGAATACTCGCCCCTCTCAAGGTCGCCTATCCAGAGGGACGGGAGGACTGAGTTTTCCTGCCTTTCCCCCGCCTCTCCGCCGAAAATCACAAATTCGTAATGATCGATCTGATCGCCGTCGGGGTCCGTTACGGCCTGGACCTCCAGGGTCACGTTATCGCGGATGACTTCGCAGCCCTCGGCGGGAGCGAGTACGTTCGGCGGCATGGGCGGACAGTTTCCCGTAACCACATGAAGCATTTCTTCCTTATCCCAGCTCGGAGAGAGCGCTCCGAGGGCATCCATGGCCTGTATATCGACATAGAAATCATAGCCACCCTCCGTAAGATCGAAGGTAATCTGGGGAGTCACGACGCTGTATGACTTCAGCAGATCGTATGTTCCTCCACCGTCACCTCCCTCCCGCAGGTATACGAGGTAGGTGAGCGTGTCGCCGTCGCTGTCGACGGAGTTGAAGATGAGCGCCAGCATGCCGTCGATACAGGGATCCTTCTGATAATCTGTAAGAACGACCTTGGACGGCGCCGTGTTCGTGACATGAAAGATCCGCGCCGCGCTCCAGACACTCTCGACACCATTTGCCCATGTCCGGGCCCGCCAGTACCAGGTCCCTCCGGGAAGAGGTCCAGTCTGCCATACACTGGCGGTTGTCGTGATCCCTCCATTTCCCGACTGGAACGTGGAGGAGGTAGAATACTGGAATTCAAATGAATCGACGTCTCCGGGGTCCTCCACTTCGAACAAAACCTGCTGCGTGTGGGAGATGTTCGCCAGGTGAGCAGGATCATAGAGAACGGTCGGCTGCGGCCGCATGGCAAAACTCCATGATTCCCCCCAATCGAGGGTATTGGCCTGGAGGTTGTAGCCTGCCACCCGCCAGTAATAGACATCGGGAGCGAGTCCTTCCAAGTCGGCACCGGAGACCTCGTAGAGTTGTATACCGGTGAACTCGTCGATGAGAGGACTCGTAAAGGATGGCTTGTCGGCAAGCTGAAAACGGTATTCGAGGTAATCGGCATCGCTGTCCCATTCGAAAGCGATCGTAGTCTGGCCACCGTAAATAAAGGTCTGCCCCTCCGGGGGTGTTGAAAGTGACACGGGAAGGGCAACAACGGTGAAGTGCCTGACGGTGCTCCAGGGCCCGTAATCAAAACCGTCGTAGGCCCTCACTCGTATATAATAGGAATTCCCCTCAATAATCGACGCGGGGAGCGATATCTCGTTTCCGGAAAGAGTGTAGTTGAAGAGGACATCGGCAAAACCCGCATCGGAGGCGATGGCAACTTCGATAATCAGGGGGTCGCCGTCGGGATCGACGGCGGCGACGGGAATTCGATCGATACGTGACAGCCCGGCATTATCAAGAAGTGTAAGGATCGGTTGTCCGGGAAGTTGGTTCACCGGCGTGAAAATGAGGTAGTCGAAATCGCTTCTCCCCTCGCTGTCTTCGATTTCACAGCGCAGGCGATATTCCATCATCCTCTGCGGTATAAGGGTTATTGCCATATCGAAATCGGTCGTGGTTACGTCGGCGATCACTTCGTCATTTTCCGTTATGGCACCGGTCCCTTCGATTTCCTGGCCGTTCAGGAACCATGTAACATCCGCAGCTGTCGTGCCTGTCTGGAAAACGCTCTGGCTGGCCGAGATGGTGACGCCTACTCCACGTGAAGCAGTACCGGGAAATTGCGTGACCATCACGACGGGATAGGAGAGGATCGTCTTGCCCCCTGCCAGGCCTCCCTCGGCCGCCGTTCTGAAGGGGTCACCCTGCATGGTGAGGGTCCCCTCGATAAAGTTCATCTGGGCGCCGAGTCCGAGATTTATCTGCACCGCTTCGTCGAAACCGGCTTCGATATTCCCGTTGAGGGGAATCGTGAAGGAGATTTCGGGGAATATTCCCGGCTGATCGAGGACGATCAGCCTATCCCTGACGGTCTGGGACATGCCTGCCACCTCAAAGGCCTTGTCCATGGCAGGGTAGAGGGTATTGAAGACGAACTCGCCATTGGCGGATACCGACGGTCCGAAGGTAAAGCCCGCCTCGAGATTTGCCGCTTCCTCTAATTCTCCGTCGATCCCCGCCTGAAAACTGAGTCCGAAATTCACGTTGTCCGCCATGCTGTGAAAGAGGGTATCGATGGCATTGTACTTTGCCGTTTCCGTCTCCGATTCCGCCGGTACCTGGCCGATGATTTCCGAGAACCCCTGTTCGAAGAGTTTCACCGTCGATTTTACATCGAAGGGGTTTGATCGCATATCAGGACTCATTGACTGCATCGTCTGCAGGAGAGGCGTCAGAAGAAAGGTGGAAATGTTCTCATCGCGGTAATACCCGAGAAGTGTTTCATAAAAGAAGAGAAGGTTCGCATTCACGTCGAAGGCGGTACCCAGCGAGAGATTGGCGGCGCCGCCGCCGGTACCCGTACCGCCTGCGCCGAGGCCGATGCCGATTTCGGCCGAGGGCGAAATGCCCACCGTCACCGCTGAAAGGAGGCTCTCGGCAACGCCCTTCGCGATCAACTCATCCCTCAGATTTCCCAGGAAGGAGTACATGAATTCAATGAACTGCTCCTCATCGGGGAAATTCATGACACCGTGGGACCCCGTCTCATCGGTAACGGTGCTGAAATACTCGGAGAAGGAATCCCTGCCGGCCACAAAGGCGCTCTTTGCCGCGTCTTTCAGGGTTTCCCCGGCAATCGCGCTTCCGTCGATACCGAGATAGATCTGGATCCCCACCTCCCCTTTTCCGCCGATACCGATGTAGTAATCGACTTCCACACCCAGGTTTACGTAGGCCGAAAAACTGTATGCCGGACGCAGCCGTGACGTGACGGACGCCAGAATATCACGGTATCGCGTCTGAATTGTGAGCGTCACATCGGGAAAGGGACTGGCCGCGTAGGCAAGCATGTCAAACATAAGATCGACGGTGCTGTCCGTGACGGATATGGGGAAGGGATCGTATTCAAGGAGTACCCAGGTATCGGCGGCAAGCGGGTTCGTCACCTTGACGTCGAGTTTGGAATCCGCGGGAGAGAGCATCACCCGCAGGCGGTAAAGATCACTGTCGCCGGCCGTCACGGTATAGACGAATTTCAGTTCCTGCATGCTTCCCGTATAGTAATATCCCACCTCGCCCGACATGGCGGTCCCGTAGACGTCCTGGAGCAGTTCGAGTTTCTCGATGATATCGGAAAGGGGGAAATCCGCCCCCAGCGCGTCAAGGACGGTGCCGGCATAGTCGGAAACGGTATTCAGGGTGTCCAGCGCGAGGGTCTGCGACGCGGCACCGGCTTTTACCTTCAATGAAAATTCATCGGTTCCCGCGTGGAAAACGATATGGGCATTCGTGTCCGATGACGGGATGAATTCCAGGAGATAACTTCCGGTATCGGTCACGGAAAGAAGGGGGTCCGATATGAGCTGAAAGGCGCCGCCGGCATGATTCAACACATTGAGGGCTCCCTCCGCAACGGTCTTGACGGAGGTCTCCCCGTTCGCGTAGAGAAAGTTCCTCATATCCGCCACCATCAGTGCCGGATCAGTCACATTCGATATCACGTCACCGGGGTCCCGGAAGGCATCGTAAAGCGATGCACATTGATTTTTGATATCCGCGCAATCATCCCGGACATCGGAAAGATAGCCGAAGGGATTGAGGCTAATCACTTCGGTAACGAAACTCTTGACCCCGGTGAGGAGATTCACCAGATCATCGGTCAGGAAATCGTATATCGCCTCGAGGCCGTCATCCACATCGATATCACCGCTGACGCCTTCCGTACCGACGCTGACGGATACACTCACGATACCGAGATTGATACTCCCCCCGATACTGAAACGGGAATCCATGGTACGCGCGGTAGCGGAACGTTTATAAGGTTCTTCCAGGATATCGAGCATATAGGATCCCTTGCTCGTATAAAACACGGGAAGTGGTTTTCGTATCGTTGATGGAAGGGAGTCACGCAAGTTGTTCACTACTTCCGCAGAGACGGGAATGGAGACCTTGTGCAGTGCCGGGGTGGGATTCATGCCGGAGATGCTCAGGTCAATATCGAATCTCTCGTCACGATACTGAATATCCAGGGGGCCTTCGCAAACCAGCAGTTCAAGGACAAAGTAATCATTGAAGGAGACAGAGGATAGCACCGCCGGGAATCCCTTGAAGCTGACGATTCCCAGAAACCGCCCTTCATCGATGAGCGCCTGAATATAGTCGCTTACGAATTGGGCAACACTCTCGGGCCTTACACTGAAGGAAAGGAGCGGGTTTCGCGGTAACACTTCCGAAAGAGACAGCAGTGACGGTTCCGCCCGGAGAGACCTGTCCGTCGCCAAGGTACATGAGAGGTCCGCTTCGGCGGCGGAAAGAACTTCGTAACCGTATGTCTCAATTATTCCCGCCAGTATGCCGTCGGCGATCTCATTGCTTGCCAGGGCGCGGACATCATAAAACGCGTCCTTCTCCTTCAATTTTGCTTCAATATCGGGATAGACTCGGATCTGCGTACCCGCGGAGAAATGCCTGCCGTAAAGGTCCTCGACCGCCAGGCTCACCTCGTAGGTCCCCGGTGCGTCATAGACATGTGCAGGTGACAGGAGGTTCGACGAGGGAGAATTCGCATCGTCGCAATTGAATGTCCATTCGAGCCTCTCGAAGGAAATCGGCGAATCAGCGGAAAAGTTGACGGGGCTTCCCTCTACTATGACATCCCGATCGGTCACGACGGTAACAACGTCATCACTCTCACGCGTCTTCAGCTCAAAGGTGTAATTTCTGTCAAGATACTCGTCATCGACGGATTTCGTGAGCGACGACAGGAGAACCCTGTAATCGGTATCGGGGAGCAGCAGTTCCCGAGGCACAAAGGTCAGTTCCCTTCGATCCGCCGACGCATAGACATCTCCCTCCACTTCACGCAAGGTATCCCTTTCGAAGACCTTGAGCAACCCCCCAGCCACCCCGCATTCCTCGATCGAGTCCTTCGTTGAACGGGGGGAATCGTCGCCGTCACTGACAGTATTGACGGCCTTGTTGAAAGAGAGAGACACCACCGCCCCCACGGAACAGTCCCTATACCTGTCCGTCAGTTGGTCGATACTGTCCACGAGATAAAAAGGTTTTACTTCTCCGCCGCTGTCGGAATCGTCGTCGAGGATATCACAGGCTGAAAGAAAAAGGATTGTAAAACCGAGGAACAAAAAAAGGGCAATCCTGTACATCACGAAAGTGGGTTTGGATCTGATCATATCCGCACTCCTGTCTTCGGCCCGAATACGTGCCTACGGTTACTGCATCATCCGTAAAGACTATGATTTGTCAAAAAACGGTTTTTTCATCCTGATGTGCAAACCAGATTACCATAGATTAATCGAATTCATAAGCAGTATTTTTTAAACGTAAAATATCGTATTTTTTAACATATTGAGGGCTTATCATCATGAAAATATGCCGGATAGATAGGGTTGACGAAGCGCCTTTTCTCTGCAGAAAAGGGTGAAGATGAATCCGTCCGAGTAGAAAACCTCTGCGGACATGAAAGGGTGATGAGCCGTCAGAAACCTGTTTTACAGATCTTCAGGGGTAAAGGCAACCACATCATCGATGGAGGCGCTGTCGGTAAATATCATGGCGAGGCGGTCGATGCCGAGGGCGATACCGGCTGCGGCGGGCATATGTGTAAGGGCCTGCAGAAACTTCTCCGCCGGCGGATAGACGGACCTGCCTGCCTGCCGCCGGTATTCCTGCTCTCCTTCAAAACGGCGCCGCTGTTCGTCGGAATCGGTAAGTTCCGAAAAGGCGTTGGCCAGTTCGAGGCCGCCCATATAAATTTCAAAGCGCTCGGCAACGGTTTGATCATCTTTTTTCTTTCTGGCGAGGGCGGCACGGGACACCGGGTAATCATAGAGGAAGGTCGGTTTCCCCCTGCCCAGACGGGGCTCGATTTCCGTCACCATAACTTCGTCAAAACTGTCATCGGCAAGGGATTCTTCCATTGTCACCGAGGCGTGACGCCTGAAGGCATCCCTGACGGAGATCCGCTCCCAGGGCCTCTCCAATTCGATCGTCTGTCCCCTGAAGGTCACCTTTCCGCCCTGATCGAGCCGCCCGGCAA
>CAYTUH010000049.1:0-1183 GCA_964441165.1 uncultured Syntrophaceae bacterium | reverse complement strand
GTCCTCGCACTCATCCATGAGGTCCCGGTAGTCGGCCTCGCTCCGGTACCATTCGATCATGGTAAACTCAGGCACGTGGAGTCTTCCGCGCTCGGCACCCCGGAAACACTTGGCAATTTGAAAGATTCTGGAATAACCCGCGGCAAGCAGGCGTTTCATGCAGAGTTCCGGGGATGTCTGAAGAAACCACCCGTCGGAGAGAACGGCATCGATATGCGATTCCGGTGCGAGGGTGGGAACTCTGAGGGGGGTTTCGATTTCCAGGTAGTCACGATCGATAAAAAAGCCGCGGATCGCCTGAATCATCCGGGCACGGATCAGGAGATTGCATCGACGGCCTTTCAGTACAGATGCGTCTTCCAATGCCCGATCAATCCTTGACCCTGGTGATATAATCTCCCGTTCGTGTGTCTATCCGTATCCGCTCTCCCTGCTCGACAAAGGGGGGCACCTGGACGGTGTATCCCGTTTCCACTTCCACGGGTTTCGTCTTGCCCGTCACCGAATCACCCTTGGCCCAGGGATCGGCCTTGGTAACGGTCACGTCAATGAAATTGGGAAGGGTGATGCCCAGGGGTTTGCTGCCGAAAAAGAGGATCTCCACGTCCAGATTCTCGATCAGGAAATTACGCGCATCCTCCAGCTGATCTTCCGTGAGGAATACCTGTTCGTAGGTTTCATTATCCATGAAGCAGTACTTGTTCTCTTCGCGATAGAGGTACTGCATTTTCTTTTCCTCAAGGCTGGCGGGTTCGAATGTATCGACGGAACGGAAGGTTCGATCAAACTGGTTGCCGGTGATCATGTTCTTGAGTTTGCAGCGGTATAGTGCCTGCCCCTTCCCCGGTTTCGAAAATTCAAAATCGACGATGACGTAAGGTTCACCATCGATCTGGATCTTCAGATTCTTCCTAAGATCACTCGCGGAATACATACTTGACTCTCCCGTTCTCTTTTTTATGGAAGGTCTTTTAATCTATTTCTTCTCCTGTGTCAATCAGTTACAGGAAAAGGTAATAAAGAATTCAGAAGCCGGAATTAAGTAATAGCTGTCAGCATTCAGCTGTCAGCGGTCAGCAAAAGCTGAAAAGATAGAATCAAGAACCCAGGAGCCAGAAGTAAGCCCCACCGCCGGCCTGCGGCCGGTTTAATCAGGGATGAAACTTTGATGGACTCGCAAAAA
>CAYTUH010000048.1:0-11260 GCA_964441165.1 uncultured Syntrophaceae bacterium | reverse complement strand
ACAATGGCGCTGGTTCCCTCAAGGACAATATCCGCACCCATCCGCAGCAGTTCCTGGACATGCATGAACCGGTTTTCAAAGACCGTTTCCGTCACCACGCTGGTACCTTTTGCCACCGCCATGAGGGCTATCACCTGCGCCTGGAGATCGGTGGGAAATCCGGGGTAGGGGAGTGTCGTCACATTCGCACTTTCAATCCCGTTCACGCCGGCAACCCGGAGCCCGCCGTCCACCGGCGAGATGGCAATGCCCGTTTCACGCAGTTTCGTGATGGGGGCATCGAGATGCCCCGCCTCACATCCCCTGATGACAATATCACCGCCTGTAATCCCGGCGGCAATGATGAACGTACCCGCCTCCACGCGATCGGGAATCACCGTCGCCTCCACCGGTCTCAGCGTCTCCACGCCGTCGATCGTGATGATGTCCGTTCCCGCACCGTTGATCTTCGCACCCATGCCATTCAGCACATCGGCAAGATTGACCACTTCAGGCTCCCGGGCGGCGTTCTTGAGCACCGTTCTCCCCTCGGCCAGCGTGGCAGCCATCATGATATTTTCCGTTCCCGTCACCGTGGGGATATCGAAACAGATGGTGGTTCCCCTCAGTCGCCGCGCCTTTGCCTCGATGTAGCCGTCTCGAAGCTCAATCTCGGCACCCAGCGCCTTGAGAGCTTTCAAGTGGAGGTTGACCGGACGCGCACCGATGGCACAGCCGCCGGGAAGGGATACACGGGCTTCGCCCATTCGCGCCACCAGCGGTCCCAGGACAAGAATGGAAGCCCGCATCGTCTTGACCAGGTTGTAGGGGGCCTCGCAGTTCGATATGGCGCCGGCATCGATTCCAAGAGGATTATGATCTTCGATCCGGGCGCCCAGCGTCATCAACAGTTTTTTGATCGTCGTCACATCCGCAAGATCGGGCACGTTGTGATAGGTGTTCCATCCATCCGTCAGGAGCGACGATGCCATTATGGGAAGGGCCGCATTCTTGGCGCCGCTGACGACTACTTCACCCCGAAGGGCGGCGGCCCCCGTTACAACAATCTTATCCACCAGCTATTCCTTTCTTCTCGCCGACACGACTCGAGGAGTACCGGCATAGTCGGGACGAAACCCAATGTGGTCGTACGCCCCTTCCTGTTCGAGCAGTTTTTCCAGGGCATCTTTCTGCGTCGCCCCTATTTCCATCACGATCCAGCCGCCCGGCTTCAGGAAGGCCGCACCTCCGGAGATAATTCTTTGATGGAATTCGGTGCCTTCCGGCCCGCTTATCAACGCTTCGTGGGGTTCAAAACACCGTATCCCTTCGGAGAGGCAGGCAAATTCCTCTTCCGAAATATAGGGCGGGTTTGAAACGACTATATCAAATTTTCCCGAAAGGGGCTCAAATATATTTCCACGGAGGAACCGGATTCGAGAAGCGACTCCGTGGCGGTCGGCATTTCTGCGTGCAACGGCAAGAGCGCCGGCCGAGAAATCAACGGCGACAAGGCGGGCTCCGGGAAGCTCCGTTGCGAGGGCGATGCTTATGATCCCGCTGCCCGTTCCTATTTCCAGGACCGCCGGGTCCGGTCTTCCCAGAACTCCTGCGATCCGCAACGTTTCCTCGACGAGCACCTCCGTGTCGGGCCGCGGGATGAGCACGCTCCGGTCAACCTCAAACTCGAGAGACCAGAATTCCTTTCTGCCCGTGATATAGGCAACGGGCTCGCCTGCACGCCGGCGTTCGACCATCGCCTGAAACCGCACGATCTCCGTCGCCGAGAGCACCTCTTTCTGTGTCCGGTAGAGATGGTACCGCTCCGTGCCCAGGCAGAAGGCGAGGAGCACCTCCGCATCAAGCCGCGGAGTGGCGATGCCCCTTCCTCTCAGGATATTTTCAGCCTGCCGCAGCATGTCGACAATTTTCATCACGCCCCACACACTCACCATGCCGATGGATTCCCGCCCCTCGAAAGAGGAATCATCCGGAAGCCGGACTGGCCCCGGCACACCCGTACAGCCGGAAAGAGGGGCTCACGGGCACCCGCAGGGTGTTCACAATTGTGTCACAGGTTAGGCAAACCGGGTCGCCCTGCACGTCGTGCAACGATAGGGACGGGACCGCATCACATCGCCGACGTTTTGAGCGCCTCAGCCTGATAATGCGTCATGAGGGCATCGATGATTTCATCGATTTCGCCGTCGAGAATGCGTTCAAGATTATAAAGGGTGAGACCGATCCGGTGATCGGTCATGCGGCCCTGAGGGAAATTATAGGTACGAATGCGCTGACTGCGGTCACCGCTCCCCACCTGTTTTTTTCGAGCTTCCGATATCTCCGCTTCCTGCTCCGCCTGCAACTGGTCCAGAAGGCGCGCACGAAGCACCTTCATCGCTTTTGCCTTGTTTTTGTGCTGTGACTTCTCGTCCTGGCAGGTGACTACCAGCCCCGAGGGAAGATGGGTAATACGCACCGCCGAATCGGTGGTGTTGACGCTCTGACCGCCATGCCCGGTGGAGCGGTACACGTCCACCCGGAGATCGTTCGGATCGATATTGATTTCCACTTCCTCCGCCTCCGGTATGACCGCCACGGTCACCGCCGACGTGTGGATTCGCCCCTGCGCTTCCGTCACGGGGACCCTCTGCACGCGGTGGACGCCGCTTTCGTATTTCAAGCGGCTGTAGACGCCGGCGCCTTCAACGAGTATAATGACTTCCTTGAATCCTCCCGTTCCCGACAGGTTGGAACTGACCACGTCCGTTTTCCAGTTCCTGCTTTCACCATACATGGCATACATGCGGAAGAGGTCCGCTGCAAAGAGGGCCGCTTCCTCGCCGCCCGTTCCGGCCCTTATTTCAAGAAAGACATTCCGGTCATCCCGGTCGTCTTTGGGCAGGAGCAGCACCTTCAACCGTTCTTCCAGAAGGGCGCATTTCTCCCGGAGCTGCAGGATTTCTTCCTTGATCAGGCTTCGCAGTTCCTCATCGCTTTCCTTCAAGAGTGGCTGGGTTTCATCGAGTGCGGCAACGGTCTTCCCGTAGTCACGGTACGCCTCAATGATATCGGACAGGTCGGAATGCTCCTTCGCATACTTTTGATACTCGCCGTAATTGCCGATTACGACGGGATCGCTCAAAAGCGTCTCCAGCTCATCATAGCGGGCTTCTATTTCCTTTAATTTGGAAAACATGGCGCTCTTTCACCGCTGATCGGTGTGTAGTCCGGAGAGGCTACGACGGGCATACTGAATGTGTACGGTTGTATTTCGTCACAGATCTGCATAATGTGACAAAAAAACGGCGTTGATATCAGGATTATTTCTTCGCCTTCTTGGTTTCCTTCTCGAAGGCGGCATATTTCTTCTTGAATTTTTCCACCCTGCCCGCAGTATCCATAAGCTTCTGTTTTCCCGTCATAAAGGGGTGACATTTCGAACATATTTCCACTTTGATGTCCTGCCTCGTCGACCGTGTTTCTATCACATTCCCACATACACAGGTCACGGTGGTATCTTTGTAATCCGGATGGATATCCTTTTTCATAACTTCCCTCATCCTCCTTCTCTGGTCGAAAGGTGGCTATTATAGTCATCTAAATCGTAATTTCAAGTAAATTATTAACAATCAGCTTTCAGAAAAGCGGGTCCGCCTCCCGAACCCGCCATCGGCAGTACCGGGAGGGCTGTGAGGCAACAGGCCGTACCGCCAACCCGCACTGCCGTCCTTCGGCATGACAATTCCATCACACACAGGCGGTGCGGTTATTGATTCATCGAATCGAGGAAGTCCTGGTTGGTTTCGGTCTTTTTGACCTTGTCAACGATGAATTCCATGGCGTCGATGGGATTCATCTCCTGGAGCAGCCTGCGGAGAATCCAGATCCTGTTCAGGTTTTCCTGCTGGATCAGCAACTCTTCCTTCCGGGTGCCGGACCGAATCAGGTCAAAGGCGGGAAAGATGCGACGGTCGGCGATCTTCCGGTCGAGGTGCAACTCCATGTTTCCCGTTCCCTTGAACTCTTCGAAAATCACCTCGTCCATCCTGCTCCCCGTATCGATGAGGGCCGTTGAAATGATGGTCAAGCTGCCGCCGTGTTCGATATTCCGTGCCGCACCGAAAAACCGTTTCGGTTTGTGCAGGGCGTTTGAATCGACGCCGCCCGAGAGAACCTTACCGCTGGGCGGCACCACCGTATTGTATGCCCGGGCAAGCCGGGTGATGCTGTCGAGGAGAATGACCACATCCTTGTTGTGTTCCACCAGACGCTTCGCTTTCTCAAGCACCATCTCCGCGACCTGGACGTGCCGGTTGGCCGTTTCATCGAAGGTTGAGGCAATAACTTCACCATCCACACTCCGCTCCATGTCGGTCACTTCCTCGGGGCGTTCGTCGATCAGCAGAACCATGAGGATCACTTCTTTATGATTCGCCGTGATACTGTTGGCGATATCCTTGAGCAATACGGTCTTTCCGGCCCTGGGCGGCGATACGATCAGTCCGCGCTGTCCCTTGCCGATGGGCGTGAAGAGATCCATTATCCGTGTGGAATAGTTTTCCGGGTCCTTTTCGAGATTGAGTTTTGCTTCGGGATAGAGGGGGGTCAGGTTGTCGAAGAGTATCTTGTCCCGCACCCCTTCGGGCGGTTCATAGTTTATGGAATCCACCTTGAGAAGGGCGAAGTATTTCTCCCCGTTTTTAGGCGGCCTCACTTCACCCGAGATGGTATCGCCCGTACGGAGACCGAAGCGGCGTATCTGTGACGGAGACACATAGATATCATCGGGGCCGGGCAGATAATTGTAATCACCCGAGCGGAGAAATCCAAAACCGTCGGGCAATGTTTCCAGGACGCCCTCTCCGGTAATGACGCCATTCTGTTCCGATTGATACTGGAGAATCGCAAAGATCAGATCCTGCCTTCGCATTTCACTCGCCCCCGGCAGATTGAGCTGCTTTGCCAGTTCGTTCAGATCTCCGATTGATCGCTTTTTTACCTCTGAAATATTCATAGACTATCCTCTGTATATTTTTCTTTCTGTTACTCGCTCCGGTGAAATGCTTTTCTTCTCACACAAGAAAAGATTTCCCCTTTATCACAAGGCATGTTTCCGACTTCAAAAAGACAAAAACCAACTTACGAGACATCAGGATTCTTGTTGAAAATCTGAGATTTACGGGAATATTGATGTGAGAGTGAATATAGCTTTCTAACGGTCACACCTCTTGTTACATGGGATGTAATCAACGCACCTCAAAAAATAATTGGGTTTCAAACCGGTGATAGAGCAATTTGTCGAGTGGTCTGTCATTCTATTGAGTACCGACGATACTCTTTTCCTGCGTTCCTTTTTATCGGCGGTTTTATATGAACCATTGAGGAACAAGGTGCGGAAAGGGGTGAGCCTTACAGGTTTGCTTCGTTCACCTCTCTTATATGAATAAAACCGGCCTGTCAAGTTAAATTTTCCGGTTCTTTTCCGAGCTCCTCCAGCATGTCCATGGAGCGAGACCCGTGAAACGGCCCGGGCACTCACGCGGTGTGGAGCATGATGAATGAGAGTTGCCGGCCCGTCCTGCCCCCGTCACCCCGGTGGGAGAAAAAGAGATGGCCGTTGCAGGAGGTGCACAGCCCGGCGGCATCTATATGATCCTCCCCGATACCTGCCGCGGTAAGCTGCAGCCTGTTCGCCGCGGCAAGATCAAACATCCACCGCCCTTCTCTCACCCCGGCCGTAAAGACCCTCCGGTCGCTCTGATATCCCGGCACGGCGGCATGGACAGTTTCATCCACCTCGTAACAGCATGGACCGATCGCGGGACCGATGGCAACACGGATGTCGGACAATCGGCAGCCATGATCCTCCACGAGCACTTCCTCCGCTCTGGACGCGATTGCCTTCGCGGTGCCCTTCCACCCCGCGTGCACGACCCCCACCACCCGCTGCCGCACATCCGCATAGAGTATGGGAACGCAATCGGCCGTTCGGACAGCGACGCCCCATCCCGGCAGGGTGGTGATAATACCGTCGGCAGCCGGGGATTCGCCCCCGTCACCCTTCGCGGAATCGGCATCAAGGGTGACGATGCGGTCGCCGTGGACCTGGCGGACCGTCCGGAAACAACCTTTCGGAATGTCAAAGGTTTCGGCGAGAAGCGACCGGTTGCGCTCGACCGCATCATCGTCGTCGCCCTCATTGAAGCTCAGGTTCAACGCGGCAAAAGGGCCCCGGCTCACACCGCCTTCCCGCGTGCAGAAGGCATGGGTGATGAAATCATACCCTGCCAGTATCGGTGATTCAAACCAGGAGACCTCCCCTTTCCGGGAAAGGGTAAACGGACTCTCTTCGTTCCGATTCTCCCATTGCACGGTCATGTCCCCCGAACCTCGTAGGCAAGAAGTTTTTCATAGAGTGACGCCATATCATCAGGCAGGGGGGCGGAGAATTCCAGCCTGCGGTTATCATGGGGATGCAAAAATCCGATGCGGCTCGAATGGAGGGCCTGCCTTTTCATGGATTTCAGAATGGTGCGGAGCTCATTGTCGTTGATCTCGTCGATCCGTTTTTTCGAATTGCCATAGACGCTGTCTCCCACCACGGGATGGCCGAGGGCCTGCAGATGAACCCGTATCTGATGGGTCCGTCCCGTCTCGATTCTCACGACGAGGAGGGTCACCAGACCGAACCGCTCCCGCACCGACCAGCGGGTCAGGGCCTCTTTCCCCCGTCTGCTCCTCGTCGACATCTTTTTCCGGTCCACGGGATGACGGCCTATCGACAGTTCGATGACACCCTCATTGTCCGGCGGATCGCCGTAGACAAAGGCGGTGTATTCCTTCTCTATGCGGTGCCCCTTGAACTGCCGTGACAGACCCTCATGGGCCCGGTCCGATTTTGCCACCACCATCAGTCCCGATGTCTGTTTGTCCAGCCGGTGGACGATACCCGGCCTCGCCACACCTCCGATACCCGACAGATCAGGGCAGTGAAAGAGTAGCGCGTTCACGAGTGTGCCGCGGTAATTGCCCGCTGCGGGATGAACGACCATACCCGCAGGTTTGTCGACTACGATAATGTCATCATCCTCGTAGACCACGGAAAGGGGGATATCTTCAGGTTCCGCTTCGGCCGGGCGCACCGGTTCCCGCATGACACAGACGATGTCGCCCTCCCTGACACGATATCCGGCCTTCTCGACACGTGCATTGACCGTTACGAGCCCCTGCTCTATCACCCTTTTCACCTGGGAGCGCGTGGGAAAGATCGTCCGGCGAGAGAGTACCAGATCGAGCCGTTCACCCCTTTCCGACGGGACGATGGGGAACTCATACCGCTCCGCGGCGGCGGACGTCACGTCCCCGACGGGTGGATGCGAAAGATTCATTATGATATCTCCTCCATTCAGGAAAGCCTCAGGCCGGTAAAGCCCTCTTCGACAAAGACAAATTCCGACTCATCGATGGTTTTCAGATCCAGGAGAAGTTCGTCTTCGATAATACGGGCCACAATGGGGACGGGAAGGTCACGGAGGCGTTTTTCTATCCTCCCTGCAGAAAGCCGATCCGCAGTAACGGCAATGACAAAGGTGGGAATTTCCTGGGTGGGAAGGGCGCCGCCGCCGGCCAGAGCCTTCCCCTCCTTCAGGGAGAACCGCCATCCCTGCAGTGACAGGCCCTGCAGGAGGGCAAGAAGTTTTTCGGCCCGTGCCTTCACGGCATCGGGCGATTCCGTCAAGGCGCGCAGGTTTCTGATTTCGGACTGCGCGCGCGCTCTGTTGAAATACGTCTTTATCGTTGCTTCAAGCGCCGCAAGGGTCATCTTGTCAATACGCAGGGCCCGATTCAGGGGATTCCGCTTCACCTGCTCGAGCAGGGCTTTTTTCCCCAGGATAATCCCCGCCTGAGGACCGCCCAGAAGCTTGTCCCCGCTGAAGGTCACCACATCCACCCCTGTCTTCAGCGCATCCTGAACGGTGGGTTCCCGTTCAAAGCCGAAGCGATCGAGCTCGATAAGACAGCCGCTCCCCAGATCATTCATCACGGGGATGCCGGACCGGTTGCCGATTTCCACCAACAGGGGGAGTGCGATCTCCTCGGTAAACCCGACGGTCTTGAAGTTGCTGGTATGGACTTTCAATATGAGTGCCGTTTTTTCGTTCACGGCTTTTTCATAATCGGAAAGATGGGTCCTGTTTGTGGTCCCGATCTCCCGCAGGATGGCACCGCTCTTCTCCATCACCTCGGGGATACGGAATGCCCCGCCGATTTCTATCAGTTCACCCCGTGACACGATCGCCTCGCGACCCTCGGAGAGGGTATTGAGCACGAGGAGCACCGCCGCGGCGTTGTTGTTCACGATAAGGGCATCTTCGGCACCGGTCAGGGCGCAGAGGACTTCCCTGACGTGATCGTACCGCATGCCCCGTTCACCCTTTTCGAGATCAAATTCGAGGTTGGAGTATCCCGCACTCACGTCGATGATGTGCTGCAGCGCCTCAGGACAGAGGGGCGCCCGTCCCAGATTGGTGTGGAGAATAATACCGGTGGCATTCACCACCCGTCGGAGGCGGTACCGGGCAAGCGATGCAAGCCGCTCTTTCACGTCTCTCGTCGCAGCCTCGAAAAGCGATGACGGCTGCGCACCGGCCTTCGTACCCTGGAGGATATTTTTCCTGAACCGCTCCACCACGTCACGGCAGGCGTGAAGGACAATCTCACGGGGGTACTCCGTGAGGAGATTCTCTTCTTCGAGGGCGTGAAGGATCTCGTCAATCTTGGGAAGGTGTTTCAACAATCCTTTTGTCGCGTCGTCCATCATCCCACCCTCTACCCTCTACCCTCTTCCCGGCAGTAATCCCTGAAATTGTTGACGGCAGTGAAGAATTCCCGCATCATGATAACCCAGTAATACCGGCCACGGCCGGTCAAGCGGAGCCTTCCCCCGTCATACCGGAGTGCACCGGCCAGGGTGAAGGCAAGGATATCCTGCCACAGAACGGGCATGAGTGCAGTCCCGTATTTCTGCCGTACCTTGGAAAGGTCGAGTGTCAGTCCAAAGAGTTTCATCACGAAATCATACCGAATCCGTTCCTTTATCGTAAAGATCCGTGACGCCATGAGCGGTAATGCCCCCCCTTCAAGCAGGTCAATGTAGGCGGGCACGGAGAAGGTGTTCGCATAACAGACACCGCCGATATAGCCGATGGAACCGCTTCCCAGACCGGCATATTCATCGTAATCGACGATATATTCGTCCACCATTGATTCCCTGCGTGAGAAACACCATGCCGACGAGCAACGGTACTCCCGTGCCAGATGGTCCGTAATCAGGTAATAATATTTTTTCTCCCGCCTATAATCAACCCGGCCGAGTGTCGTTTCAACACTTTTTTTCGTGGAGTCGGACACCATGAGCGGATAGTAGGTAATCTGCCCCACACCCGTATCGAGGAGTGTCATCAGATCGGCCGTCAGCGTTGCTTCCGTTTGAAGGGGGAAGTTAAATATCATATCGGCATTCAGCGTATCGAAGGCCTGCAGAAAATCCGTCAACCGCCGGGCAATTGATTCTCCGCTCCCGTATTTATGATATCGCCCCATCGCCTTTAAAAGGTCATCATCAAAACTCTGAATCCCCACGGAAAGCCGGTTCACTCCGGCCTTTTGAAGAACGCCGACATTGGCATCGTGGAGATGATTGGGGTTGGTTTCCACCGAAATTTCACGGATGCTGAAGACATCCCGGCAGAGGCGGAGGGTCGTCTCAAGTTCATCGATGAGGATGGTAGGCGTTCCTCCACCGACATAGATACCGCTGAAATCGTAACCGAGGTCCCTGTAGAGCAGTATCTCTTTGCGAAGCGCCCTGAAGTATCGCCGGCAGAGCGACTCTTCAAAGACCATCCGGTTAAAGGAGCAATAGGGGCAGAGGCTCTCGCAGAAGGGGACGTGGAGGTAGAGAAGACGATCAGGCTTCCCGTCACCCTGAGGAAGGAGTGCGATCGTCTCGTCGTCAAATCTCATGGCCCGGGAAAATTCCCGGCGTGCTGTTTCTGTTATGATCGTATCAATCAATAAGTGATACCCTTTAATATTCTCTTTTTCCGGACAGGTAGCATCGCATGATCAATCGGGAGAGGAACAGTAGCAGATATTTCCGAAACTATCAAGCCTTACGCAATTTTTCAATATCATTGAAAATGTACTCTTATAGTGTTATAAAAATCGGCTAAACATGCATAAACGGAAGGTTATACGACCGATGTCAGAAACAAAGACCTGGACCCTGTGGAAGGATGAGAAAATAAATGAGGAAGAAACCCGTCTTCTGAGACGGCGTGCCGACGAACTGCCCATACCTCTCGACGACGAGGCGCGACAGAGCATCGAAACCCTGGTGGAGGCCTTTCTTGAACGGAGCGATGCCGTGGGATTGGCAGCCCCGCAGATAGGAATCAGCAAACGTGTCGTCGTCTTCCGGAACAAGGAGTTCGGAGACCCCAAGGAGACCCTCGGGACCGGAGATTACGATGTCCTCGTGAATCCACGGATCACCCAGTCCCGGGGCGACAAGGAGAGTATGAAGGAAGGATGTCTGTCATGCCCGGACATCAGTGTCGACGTAAGCCGCTCCACCTCGATCAAGGTGAAGGCCTATGACCGGGATGGGAAAAAAATCAACAAGCGCTATACGGGATACCTGGCCCGTGTGGTACAGCATGAACTGGATCACCTCGACGGAAAACTGATCGTCGACCGCGGAACCACGATCTACTTCCCCAGGGAAAAAAAGAAGTTTTTCGAATCGATATTCAGTGAGTAGGCCATGTCCCCATGCGACATCAGGTCTCGATATTTTCAACAAGCGGGACTCGAGAATAGGGGAACCGCACTCCAGGCAGCACATGAGCGTGTCCTCTCCGGAGGCATCACGACGGTTATCGGGGCTCATGCATCGGTGAAAGGGCCCGCAGGGCGCTGAGCCTGTTCACGCCCCCTGCCGACCTCATCGTCGTCACCCATGCTGCAGGGTTTGTGAAGCCCGGGTATAAGGAACTGCGCGGAGAAATACGAAACGAAAGTAGCGGTCGAAATCGCGTTGATGGCCGCGGATGCGGGGCTGGCCCATATTGACCGGGATGCTCTCCGTCTCGGCGGAACCGTCCGGGGGATCAATACAGCGCTCCTCATCAGGCCCGCAAACACATCTCGCATATTCGATCTCGAAATAAGGGAACTCATCTGGAAGCCGTCAGGATTCTGCGGGGCCGTACCG
>CAYTUH010000047.1:6535-11296 GCA_964441165.1 uncultured Syntrophaceae bacterium | reverse complement strand
CTACCTGACGGCATCGGAAAAGATCCGGGGCGAAAGCGGGACGACGCCGGGAGCTTCGGAGCTGATTGAGATAGACGAGTGTGAACTGTTAGAGGAAGAGTATTTCCGGACTGAGATCGGCAAAATAAAGACCTCACTGACCGATCCGGGATATTTGCCGGCAGTTCTCGTCAGTACTGAAGAAACCTGGGAATTCACGGATTCGACATCGGGTGATACGCTTCACCTCTATTTCGAACACAACATGAGCGAAGGATCCGTCGAGTCCTCGGACCATTCGCTGTGGGGCGGTATCGACTGTGTTGTGATCAACGGTTCTCAGATCAGCGTCGAACTCTGTTTTGAAAGCGGCGAGGCGATTTTTACGGGAACCTACGATCCGGTGAACGGAACAGTGAGCGATGGAACCTATGAGTGGTGGGATGGTGAGGATTACTCTTCCGGTTCTTTCTCCGCCCTCCGTACCGGAACGGAAGAGGAAACCTTCAGGATCAACCTCAATCCGCTTTTCGGCAACGGCAGCGGCCCCTATAACGTCAGGGATCTGTTTCCCGAATTCAACTGCTGCAACATGCCCATCGACGGGACCGTCGGGCACGGCATCGCTGACGATGCCACGCTGGGCGGAATCCTGCCCGACATGACGCAGGATGAATGGGATATGGAGGGGTTTCCCTGCAGCACCATCCAGATTCCTGAAGCAACCATGAATGTGCAGGATGGTTCGGTGGCCGACTGGAACGGTATCGATCCCGTTTTCACTGATCGGACCGGAGAAGACGATCCCGATCTGCAGGGGTCCGATCTCGACAGGCTCTACCTCGCGAAAGACGAGACCTATCTCTATGTCCGCATGACCATCGCCGACGGGCCGCCCAATACGAATCCCGTCTATACGGCGGAGTGGCCCTATTACCAGGCCATGCATTACTTCGTGCAGTTCAGGACGGACCCCGACGATTCGTGGAATATCCCCTATCACGGTGTTTCTTTCGATAATGGAAACTGGATGGTGATGGTCCATGAGGATGCGGGAATGATCGTGCACTACGAAGCCGCCCAGGGAGAGGCCCAGGCCGTCGGAAACGACCTGGAGTGGCGGGTTCCCCTCGAATACGTTGGTCAGATCAGCGGACGCAAGCTCTCAACGTGGATTCACTGGACGCCGGGATCGGAGGACGTCAGCGATTCAAACGATACGTGCAACCTGATCGAACCCCTTTCCACCGTTTCAGGAACCCTGACCGTCCCCGCCCATGACGGCGAAGGTCCCGTCTATATCGGGGTTTTTGGGTATGACGGCAGCTTCGATGTTGATCCGGGCAACTGCTTGGCATTTCTGACGGTCTATCCCGAGGACTACAGCGCCGGCATGGGCTACCTCATTGACAACCTGCCCGATGGCGAAACGGTCTTCATGCTTGTCTGGTGGGACGAGGATTTCAACGGCATCATGACGCCCGGCGATATCGTTCAGCGAACGAATCCCTTCGTCACCTCCAGTGAAAGCCCGACGGTAATCGATCTCGAGGCCGATATACTCTATGCGGGTGGCGACAGGCCCTGGTTCATGAGCTGTAATGTCCAAGGCTATCAGACGCCCGAGGGAATTACGACGGCCATTATGGCTACGGTCTTTAACGACAACGGCGACATGCCCGACACGATCACGTCCCTCGTGGTGACCGACCCCCTGGGAACTCAGTATGATCTCGGCCCCGGTGACTTTTCGGGGGGACAGTACTGGCACGCCTTCCCGGGTGAGCCGCTGACGGGAGACTATACCTTTACCGTGACCAATACCGAGGGAAACAGCGCGACGGGGCATTATTACCGGGAAAAAGGGACGGTCATCCCGGTCCCGGACGTGACTACCCTGAAGGCGTCGGGCAATCTGCTGACTCCGACGTTGAGCTGGGGAGCCGTCGGCGGGTATGAAGGCAATCTCTTTTACCGTGTGAGGATCTTTGATGCAGGGGGCAACACATTCTGGACGTCGTGGTTTACGCCCTCCACAGCCATCAATCTTGATCCGGGATTGCTTCAGGACGGAGCCAATTACTTATGGCGGGTTGAAGCCTTTGACAGCTACCGGTACGACGATTCCGACAACCGTTCTCACACTGGCAAGGTTCCTCTGGCGGTGGATAATGAAACGCCTTTCTTCAGCAACGTACAAGTCTTTCATCGCCGTGACGGGAGCGGCGATTTCACCACCTTCGACGTGGGCGTCGTCGACCCCAACGGTGTAGTCCCGGGAAGTATTGCGACACTGGAAGTGTCGGGACCGGAAGGGTTTTATTATCAGTTCGTTCCGGGTGATTTCGATTCGGAGAATACCTATTACCATGTACATGCCGGCGTACCCGCAGCGGGCATATACACCTTCACTGTGACGGACACGGAGGGGAAAAGGGCGACCAGTTGCGATTATGTGGATGCCGTCCAGGTGCCGATGATCGATGTGACCACACTCCAGGCAGCGGGTAATTCCCTGGCGCCCACTCTGAGCTGGGGCGGCCCGGCGGGGATGGACCGCTCGCTCTATTACAGGGTCATCGTCGAGGATTCCTTGAACAGCCGGGTCTGGAGCTCCGGAAGAATCGCCGATACCTATGTTACGGTTCCCGAGGGGAGACTTTCGGCGGGCGGGGAATATCAATGGTATGTCCGCGGCCTTGACGATGATGACTGGATTCATTTCAACAGCGAGTCGCGGTGCGACAGGGTTTCCCTGACCATTAATAATTCCCGACCCTTTTTCCGATATGCCACGGTCTACAAGCTCAATAGTCCAGGCGGGGTCTATACCGCCCTTGTGGTGTCGGTGGCCGATCCCGACGGATCGGTTCCCGGATCGATTACGGCCCTCACCGTGACGGGACCCGACAGCTTCAGCGCCGATTTCCTTGCCGGTGGTCAATACTATCAGGCGGACAACGAGTTCTCCCTAAACGTGGCCGGTGAGCTGCAGCCGGGGGTCTATACCTTTACGGTGGAGGATAGCACGGGAAATACGGCGGTCACCTGTGATTATCTGGGCAATACGGAAACGGTCCCGCTTGTCGACCTTACTTCTATTTCCTTCAACGGGGATCTTGCATCACCGGCGGTAAGCTGGGGCGGCATTACGGGCTTCCCCGGACACCTCTATTACCGGGTTCGCCTGTACGACGAAATGGACAATATGATCTACCGGTCGGGGAGGGAGCCGACGACGGCCCGTTTCCTGCCGGGAGGGCTGGTCGAGCCGGGGCGTTACTATTCGGCGAGAGTGGAGGCCCAGAATCACTGGACCTGGGGGATATACGACAGCCGTTCCAATTCCGTAAAGGCGGGATGGATTATGCCAGGTGCCGACGTGACCGCCATATCGGGAAAAGTGAAGGACCAGTTTGGCAACGGTATTCCGGGTGTGTGGGTGTCTCTTGCCACGTGGCTCTGTGCCGACCAATTCGTCACGGGCACCATGACCGACGGGAACGGCGATTACTCATTCAGCGGATTGGAGGAAGGCACCTACTATGTCTTTGCCTGTGCCACCTGCAACGACCTTAACTATGTGAACACATGGTACGGCGATTACGTTGCCGACTGCAACGGGGCTTCTCCCGTCAGCGTGGCAACGGGGGAAAATCGCACGGGCATCGATATCACGCTCCAAGCCGGTGTCGCCATCTCGGGAACGGTCTGGCAGGCCGATGGAGAGACGCCGGTTGACGGGGAGATTTCACTGGTGCTCGTCCAGGGAGATCCCTGCGGATACTATTCGGACGTGGCCTGGACACAGGCGGATTCCCTTGATGGTACGTACAGTTTTATCGGGCTGCCGCCGGGTTCCTACTACCTGCGCACGGAAAACGGTGGACAGAATAATTACCTGAACGAGTGGTGGACGGAATCGGGGAGCAGCTTCGATTGTGGAGACGCTCAAGTGATAACGGCGAGCGGCGGTGACGTGCTCACGGAGACGCAATTTCAGCTCGATTTAGGCGGAAGCATTTCCGGGACCTTGTACGAAGCCGATGGGATTACGGCGATTGCCAATTGTCATGTCTATGCCGAAGAATCCGCGACGGGCATCTGGAGAGGAGGTGCCCACACCGATGTGAACGGCAATTACATCATTCACGGCCTGCCCACGGGGATGTACAGGATACGGGCCTGTGCCGGGGAAACGGGGCTGCCCTATGTTGATGAGTGGTATGACGACATCTATAACGGGAACGATGCGACACCCGTTGAAGTGACTGCACCCGATGACACAGCCGGCATCAACTTCCTGCTCGACTCCTGCGGCACGATTACCGGAACGGTTTACGAAGAGGACGGCATTACGCCTATTACCGGTTGTCATGTCTATGTCGAATCATATGGAACGGGTGACTGGATTACCGGTGAAAACACGGATGAGAATGGAGACTATACTCTCAGAGTCCCCACAGGGACGTACCAGGTGCGGTCATGCGCATCATGCGACAGCCTGCCCTTTATCGACGAGTGGTACGACGATGCCCTTGACAGCGGTGATGCCTCTGCAGTGGGAGTTACCGCCCTCAACGAAACGCCCGGTATTGACTTTCTGCTTCAGAGGGTGCCGCCGACCGCAGGCAATATCAATGGTGACGGTGTGATCGATCTGGGCGATGTCATCCTCGCGCTCAAGGTCGTTGCCGGTCTCAATCCCGCCGGCGTGAATGCGGGTGCCGATATCGACGGCGACGAAAATTGGGTAACGAACGCGATGGTGTCGCCGGGCCA
>CAYTUH010000047.1:6154-6525 GCA_964441165.1 uncultured Syntrophaceae bacterium | reverse complement strand
AAGATCGGGATGGCGGAAATCCTCTACATACTGCAATACATCGCCGATCTGCGGGGGATTACCGAGTCGTGGGAGGCAGTCCTTTATCAGACAATTCCCCTCATGCCTCGCCAATACATTGGTGACATGGATTTTACCCTGAGGGAACATCTCGACGGTTCCGTCACGGCCGACGGTAACTTCGCCGTTGAACTCATGGGGCAGCCCTTGGCCGGTGACTTTGACGATCACCCCGTAGATATCGACGGGAATATCCTGTCGACGACCTATACGGACACGATCACCCTTCCTCCCGAAATGGGCAGCGTTCAAACCGATGCTACGGTGACCATCGAGGGGACCACAAACAATGGCACCGCCAACGGGACATG
>CAYTUH010000047.1:5869-6144 GCA_964441165.1 uncultured Syntrophaceae bacterium | reverse complement strand
ACTCCTTCAGGACCTCAACGGGACCTGGGACGGCACACGCATTACCGGTGAAGGGATTACGGAATAGGGGAATAAAAACAGTACCACAGTACCTGAGTAATGTTCCTTGAATCGAAGGGAAAGGTAACTTGAAATTGTTTCTTTTGCTGACCGCTTAAATGTAGCTGCCTGATTCATCAGGCTTTGCGCTGATAGGCGCAGGGAACCCTTTGGCATCATACAAAAGCGCCGATAAATCGGCAAGCTACAGAAAACCTGTCATTCGCGCGGACGCG
>CAYTUH010000047.1:695-5769 GCA_964441165.1 uncultured Syntrophaceae bacterium | reverse complement strand
TGCTGTACGTGATGAGAACCTGTGGATTCCGGATATCCGCCGATGCGGCTTCCGGAATGACATCATTGACATTTAATAGACATTCGAGCTTTTGGGTTTTTGCTGAAAGCGTAAATGTAGCTGCCTGATTCATCAGGCTTTGCGCTGATAAGCGCAGGGACCCTTCGGCATCATGCAAAAGCGCCGATAAATCGGCAAGCTACAGAAAACCTGTCATTCGCGCGGACGCGGGAAACCGGGGTTTATGCTGTACGTGATGAGAACCTGTGGATTCCGGATATCCGCCGATGCGGCTTCCGGGATGAAGAGTCTTGGAAAAAGTTTCGGGTTTCACGTTTCGGGTTTTGAGGAACAGGCGGCATTAATGAACAGGCCGTCATTGCGAGACTGCCCTTGGCAGTCGTGGCAATCTGGTTTTTGATTTTTTGCTTTTTGCTGAATGCTGATAGCTGACGGGTGAAAGCTTTATAGAACTCTTTCCTGCCGGGGTGTCCTGTTACTGCCTATGCAGATACTGAAAAATCGTAAGAATCTCCTCTTTTTGTTCGTCCTTGTCTGTCTTATCGCCGGGATCTTCCTGCTGTATCGGAACAGTTCTCCGCCCGTTCCGAAGGGGCAGGCGGTTGTTCCGGATCAGATGCGTTCTGCCGAACGGATGAAGGTCCGTGGTTTTCGCTACTATGGAACCAGCGAGGGAAGAAAGGTGCTGGCCATCAGTGCCGACAAATTTACCGTGGAAAAGAAGAAAATCGCTTTTTTCAGGAGCGGCATTTCCAACGATGTTCGTTTGAGGAATGCCTGTATCGATATTTACGGTGCACAAGAAGCAGTAAAGGAGGCGTCGGGAGCAACCCGCGTCGTATCGCAGCGCGACCTCGCTTTCCCAAACGTCTTTTCTCAGGAATCATGGCCCTCTCTCTCTTCAAAACGAATCTCCTCGATTCGCGCAGAACCCGTTACGGTGAAGATTCATGACGGCGAATCCGTGGTAACCGAAATACATGCCGATGCAGCAGTGGTGCGCCCCCAGAAGAGAGACTTCCTTTTCGAAGGGCATGTGCAGGTGAAATCCGGTGGGCGGGAACTGAAGACGGAAAGGCTTGCCTTCATCCCCGACGGCTCCCTCATGAAAACCGATGAAGCCTGCGAAATGACTGTTGACGGAAAAGCTATCAAGAAATCCGGCCTCGTTACGGACATCTTCCTCAGATGACAGGAATAGGGGGAAAATTGAAGCCGTCAGGTGACAGTTTCGAGTTTGAAGTTTCGAGTTTCAAGTTACTTTCCCCTGCGGGGAATTCCCTCTGTGCCTGTTTTTACTTAATCCATCAATCCCTTAATCCTTGATCCTGAATCCCCTGTTGATAATTAATTGAATGTGCTGCTATAATTCTTTTCCACCTCGTATCAATTTGAAATCAAGTCATCTTTGAAAGGGCCGAAAAAAGAATTCAGCATGAGAAAGATGAAGAACATTCAGATCCTTGTCGCGGTCTTCCTGCTATTGTGGGCATCGCAAGTCTTTTCACAGGTGCCTCCAGCCAAGGGCTGCGGCAGTGGGCCCCTTCTGATTGAAGTCAGAGACAGTCTTGTTTTCATGGATGTCAGGGATGCTCCACTCAACCGTGTCCTGACGATTTTGGCGGAGCAGGCTCATATCGAACTTTCTTTGGACAGCGGAGTTACGGGGATGGTGAGTGAAAGAATGGAAGGTGTCGCCATTGAAGATGCTCTGCAGCGGCTCTGTATCAGTAGAGCGCTCATCTTTTCCCATGTGCCGGAGACGGATTCCTATAAAATTGTTGGAATTGGTGCATATCAAAGTGGCGACAAAGCAAGATTGAATGAAACGGTGTCTTCGGACGTTCCCGCAATGGAAAACGTTGCACCAGGCAGTGCACCGGACTGCAATGTGATTGCCGGTGGCCGATCCAATTCGGCGGATCAGGAGCGCGACAGCCGGTATGATCGCCGGGGCCGGTTGCGCTACAAACCGGGTGAACTCCTGGTGACCTTCAGGGAAGGGGTTTCGGAAGATCGGATTGCCCATATCCATGCCGCAATGGGGAGCAGTGTGATCGAAAAAATAGCGCGCCTGCGACTGTATCGGATCAGGCTCGCGCCCGGCATGTCCGAAGAGGACGCGATCAAACGCTACAAAGCATCAGAGCTGGTGGAAACTGCTGAACTGCACGCTATTCGATATACCGATGAAGTCCCCGATGATACCTATTTTTCGAGACAGTGGGGGTTGACGGTCATGGAAGCCCCGCAAGCCTGGGACATCTCGACGGGCAGTCCCGATACGGTCATCGCCGTAATCGATACGGGGGTGGACTACCTCCATGCGGATCTCGCCGACAATATCTGGATCAACGAGACTGAACTGGGGGGGATCGATGGTCTCGATGATGACGGCAACGGCTGCGTCGACGATATTTACGGATGGGATTTTGCCGGTGCAGATGCCCTCTCGGAAGATGCGGACCCCCGCGATATGGACGGCCACGGCACGCACGTGGCGGGGATCGTCGCGGCAGTGGGAAACAACCATTTCGGCGTGGCCGGTGTTTGCTGGAACGCGAAGATCATGGTCCTCAAGGCAGAGGCCGACAATCTTGAAGGCATGCTCATGTTTGACGTCCTGGACGCACTCGACTATGCCAGGACGAAAGGTGCGCGGATCGTCAACTGCAGTTTCGGAGGAGGTGACTACAGCCAGTTTGAATACTATACCTTCCTCGCCCTTGGGAACGAAGGCATCCTGGCTGTCTGCTCGGCGGGAAACGAAACCGTCGATACGGATGTGACGCCGGACTATCCGGCATCCTATGACCTGGACAACATCATATCGGTGGCGGCGAGCGATGAGCAGGACGATCTGGCCTCTTTTTCGAACTACGGCCTCACGAGCGTCGATGTGATGGCACCCGGCTACAACATTGTCTCCACGAAACCGGCTGATACGTCAACTGCTGCATCCGTGACGGTTGCGGCAAGCCCCTCACCCATTACCTTTGAGGCTGAGGGAATGACCTATGGGGGAACCACTGGTCCATCGGGGCTGACCGGGTTCGTTCATGACTGCGGCCTGGGGTATGAAGCGGATTTTCCTGTCGCGGTGAACGGACATATCGCTCTTGTGGAGCGGGGAGAACTCACCTTCGCCGACAAGACCATCAACGCTCAAGATGCCGGGGCCGAGGGAGTCATTATTTACAACAACGAAGCGGGGATTTTTTCCGGTACCTTGATCTCACCCGGCGACTGGGTGCCGGTGGTGTCCCTTTCCATGGAAGACGGCGATGCCGTGAAAGCCCTGTTGTCGGGAGGTTCCGTCGAAGCCACCCTCTTCAATGTCCTGACGGACAGTGCGTCGTTCTATGTGTCCAAGTCGGGGACATCCATGTCGGCCCCCTATGTCTCGGGCCTCGCGGGGTTGCTTGTCTCAAAGACACCCGGCCTTGCCTCCGATGCCGTCAAATCGGCCATTCTTGACACCGTCGATAGACTTGATTCAGCTGCCGGAAAAATGGTCTCCGGGGGACGAGTAAACGCGCACCGTGCACTGTGCAGCACTCTTGCCGTGCCGGGCGATCTGACCGGTGACAGTATGGTGACACTGGACGATGCCCTTCGTGCCTGTCAGGTACTTGCGGGCCAGAGTCCGGAGATCTGCCGGGGATGTGGGGCTTCCTATGCCGACGTCAATGGCGACGAAGCGATCGGAATCGAGGATACCCTCTACATCCTGCAGTCCCTTGCCGAAATTCGGCAGTAAACACTCTTAGAACATCAACAACAGGCACAGTGATCTTTCCCCGCAGGGGAAGGCAACTTGAAACTGTACGGTCTGTTGTCATTGCGAGAACGCCGCAGGCGGGCGCGGCAATCCGCTTTTAAGATTTTTTCTTTTGCTGAAAGCTGACGGCTGTATTGAGGATTAAGGATTGAGGTGGTTGAAGGAGTAAGTAAAAACCTTATTTTCATTCTTACTTCTGGCTTCTTAATTCTGATAATCTGACAGCTTTTTCCTGAATTCCTGAATTTCCGGTACAATTTTTGAGGTGAGTATGATATAGGAAACTCCGTTATATGTAACACTTTGGGATTATTTCGTATTCCCGGTCAAGACGATCAAGACAGCAGTGGCCTGTGAAAGAGAAGAAGCAACCCGGGCATGTTCTGCGGGGAGATGCCTTACTTTTGAATGTGGTAAGTGAGCGGAGACGGTACGTTAACGAGCTTTGATGTGATGCAATCAGGTGACAACGGCATGGGAGGAAGCGGTGACGGTATAGGAAAACCCGGGTGTGCCTTATCCGTTCCATGTTCAGGTTGTGCGGCGATTACAATGTGCGCACGATCCTGCCTCAACAAGTATTCGTCAGATCAGCCTTGAACGTATCACACCAATATCATGCAGGATGCCGTGGCATCGAGAAAGGCCGGTGTCGCCCATTGGAGATGACGGCAATCCACTTCAATGTGCGGATTGGGCGACGTGGTTTCCATGATTAAGGAGGAGGGCGAATGAGTAACATGACGAAAGGGAACTTTGCTGCGGTTTTCTTAATCCTGTTGATGATCATCTTCGGAGACGGTCTGTGCATGCAGGCGTCGGCAATGATGCCGGAACAACACGTGACCCTTTCTCCGTCAGCCTCGGTGCAGTTTTCGGGATCGCTCTTTTCCCTCACGGCGACCTATACCGTTCAGAGTAACAACAACATGCTCATGGGGCTCGGTGTCCGGTTCCACTTCAATTCCTCGAAGCTCGGGTTTGATGGCTGTGAACTCTTCTTCGGCAGTCCCAATTCACAGACCGGATCGATCATGACAAGCGGTCCCTCCCCGGCTATGCCGGAAGATCCCACAACTGACGACGGTGATCCCGAAACCGATACCTATGTGGAAATTGATTGGATCAGTGCCGTTCCTTCGTCACCGTCCTTTCCCGGTACGGATCTCCCACTCGACCTCTGCAACGTCAATTTCCAGGCACTGGAATATAAATCACAAAATGGAAAATGGACAAGCGAGATTATTCGAAAAGGTATAACTGATACTGAAA
>CAYTUH010000047.1:410-685 GCA_964441165.1 uncultured Syntrophaceae bacterium | reverse complement strand
GCAACGTCAATTTCCAGGCACTGGAACCTGCTGCCTCGACGAATGTGAACGTGAGTTTTTCTCTGGTCGATCCGAACTGCACGGGAACCAGCGGCAACGCCAATATCGCGATCCTGTCGGGGTACCTTGTCACCTTTACCGCCGGAGACGGCGGGAGCATTAACGGTGAAACGGAGCAGGCCGTGCCGGAGAATGGCGACTGCACCGCCGTGACGGCCGTGCCCGACGACGGCTACCACTTCACCGGCTGGTCGGGAGGGTATGGCATCCAGAAT
>CAYTUH010000047.1:0-400 GCA_964441165.1 uncultured Syntrophaceae bacterium | reverse complement strand
CCACTGACCGTGACCAACGTCTCTGAAATCATGGAAATCACGGCGAGCTTCACAATCAATACCTATGAGGTGAACTTTATCGCCGGCGCCAACGGGCATCTTGCGGGTACGACATCGCAGACCGTGACGCACGGAGGCAGCTGCACCGCCGTGACGGCCGTTCCCGACAGTGATGACTACCTCTTCAAAAACTGGACGGGGGATTACAGCGGGACCCAGAATCCCCTCACGATCACCAATGTAATCAAGGACATGAACATTACGGCAAACTTCGAGCACCGGCCCTTTACGGTGAACTTCAGTGCCGGTGAGGGCGGGTCTGTTTCCGGCAACACCTCCCAGTCGGTCATGCCCGGCGGAGACTGCACGGCTGTCACGGCCGTGCCCGACGATGAGCATC
>CAYTUH010000046.1:4601-11410 GCA_964441165.1 uncultured Syntrophaceae bacterium | reverse complement strand
ATCCTACGAGGCGCATCCGGAGAGGCTGCGGATGATGATCGATGAAACGGAGGAGCGTCTTGCGCCGCCGGCAGGCGCAGGGCGAGAAAACACCATAACCGGCATCCTGGCGCCGCACATCGACATCGGCGTCGCGAAGGATCTCTATGTCGACCTCTACCGACGCCTGCGGGGACGTACCTATGATCTGGTGATCATTCTGGGGATCAATCACCAGTGGCAGGATGGCCTCTATTCCGTCTCGGCGAAGAACTATTTCACGCCCTTCGGAAAACTGGAAAGCGACGGCGGATTGATCAGGCGGCTCAAAGACCTTGTTCCCACAGGAACGCTGGCAACGCATGATTTCGGTCACAAAATGGAGCATTCAATTGAATTTCAGACGCTCTTTCTGCACCATTACCTGGGCGGGGCGACACCGGTGGTGCCCATCCTCTGCGGCAGCATATACGAATTTCTCATGAATAGAGTGGATCCCTTCACCGATGCCCGCTTCCGGGGTATGGTGGATGCCCTGCACCTCATGATGGCGGAACGGACGTCGGTTCTCGTTGTTGCCGGTGTCGATTTTTCCCATGTGGGGTTGAAATTCGGCGATCAACTTCCGGCCGACGCGCTGATAGGAAAGGCGCGGGCACACGATGAGAAAATTATCGCATCCCTTGGCGAAGGAGCGCCCGAAAGAATCTTCCGCGATGAACTCGAAACGGAGGGTCGCTTCAACGTCTGCGGGATTCCGGCGATGCTCCTCTTTTCCAGCCTCCTGGGAAAGGGAAGTGCCGAGGTGCTGGCTCATGAGACCTACGACGAAAAGGTTACCCGGAGCGCCGTCACCTATGCGGGCATGATTTTTACCGGGTAGGAGCAGTGCATGCATTTCGTGAAGGCAGCGGTGGAATGTTACAGCGGACATAAGATCAATGAACGTCCCCGCTCCTTTGTCTTCGGGGGGCGGCGGTATGAGGTGGCGGAGATCATCGACCGCTGGTATGAAGGGGGCTCCGGGCCTGACCGTCCGGTCCTGGATTATTTCAAGATAGGAACATCTGACGGAGAGGAGTTCCTGCTCCGATACAATTCGCTTTTCGATGCCTGGTCGGTGGCCGTCAGGGGCCGGATGGCGACAGATACTAATGAGGTGACTCACCGATGATCGATCTGGTAAAAAACTTTTTCGGAACACGGAAAGAAGACAATGGGAAGACAGGAAACGGTTCGATTCATGATGTCCGCATTGCCGCATGCGCCCTCCTGCTCGAGATGTCGCAGATCGACGGCGATTTCAGCGAGGCCGAGCGCGAAAGCATTCTGGCTGTCCTCACCCGGGACTTCGGCATAAAGGATGAAGAATCAAGGGCGCTCCTGAAGGCGGCCGATGAAGAGCTCAAGGGCAGCCGGGATCTCTGGCAGTTCACCCACCTGATCAATGAACACTACTCCAATGAGGAAAAAATCGCCATTATCGAAACGGTCTGGCGCATTGCCTATACCGACGGCAGGCTCGACCAGCACGAAGACCTCCTCGTTCACAAACTGGCCAACCTGCTCCGTCTTGAACACCGGCAGCTCATCGAAGCGAAGATGAAGGTGCGCCGCGAGATGGGAATCGACACATCACAACGGTGACGAAGAGAAAAGGAATGATATGAGACAGGTTACCACCCGGGATCCCGACACCCTCTATTTCAAAAGCGGGGGCGGCCCGCTCCTGGTGCTGGGATTTCCCTTTCTCTGTGCCGGGCTTTTCATGCTGGCCATTCCCCTGGGATTGGTTCCCCTCAAGGGGACGCCTCCGCCCTGGTATGTGGCGCTTCCCATAGGACTGGGCTTCTGTGTGGCCGGTCTTGTCATGATGTTCGGGCGGATCGAGCTGCTCATCGACGGGAGACGGAAGAGAATCGTCAGGCGGCTCTTTTTCCTGATTCCCGTAAGAACCCGGGAATTCATGCTTGACGACTACCGGCGTATTGTTATCGGAAAGGAGACAAGAAAGGACAAAAACGGCACCCACACCGTCTATCCGGTCGGCCTGGAGGGCGACGGAGATGCGGAACCCGTTGCTGTCGATGGGCCCGTGAACTACGAGGAAGCCCGGAAAAAGGCGGAGGACCTGGCCCGTCATCTGGACCTTCCCGTTGTCGACACTTCGACGGGGATCGCCATCGTGCGTGACGCCGCTGCCCTTGACCAGACGCTCCGGGAAGGGCTGCGGAAAAAGGGCGAAACGGTGAGTGTACCCCGTGCACCGGTGTTCATGAGGGCCTTGGTCAAGGAGGAGTCGAATTCCCTCGTGGTCGTCATACCTCCGGCGGGTATGGGGTCGAACGCCTGGGTGGCACTGTTGCCGACACTCATTTTCGGTATCGTAGTGGCGGTCTTTTTCGGGGAGGCCCTCGGAGACCTGTCCTTGCCGCCGCGAGTCCGCCTTATCCTGACGGCCCTTGCCGTCATGTTCTTCGTGGCAGTGCCCGTGCTCGTCAGGCTGCGCGCCGTCATGGCCGGGACGCGCGAACAGACCATCGTGACGGCAACGTCGGCCTTTCTGCGTGTGGAAAAGAAGGCCCCGATGAAAAAGGATACCACCGAAGAGATACCCGCCGAAGAAATCGAAGAGCTTTTCGTTGAAGGAGGAACTGCGACGAACGCCTTGGCGGAAGTACCGGCGCGGGGAGATGACGGAGCGCAGGCCTACAGGCCCATCAGTCCGACGATGTGGGGCCGTTCGCCACTCGCGAAAGAACGACACGCAGGCCGGAGCCCCGGCATTCTCGGCTCCCTGACCAGAACCCTCACACCCCCGGGGAGTATCGTCGTCCGGAGTGACCGGGTCACTCTCACCTTCGGTCAGGGGCTTCCGGAGGAGGAACTGCGGTATCTCTGTGCGATGGTTGAGAAAACCCTGGCGGGGTAGCGGCGTATCGAGCATTCCTTTCCCAGGTGCCGCTGATAACAGGGGAATCCCGGTATCATGAAGGACACCACGGCAGCCAATCAATCGACATCCCTTACGGAAGGGGGCCTGTGGCGTATCATCTGGCTGATTTCCTGGCCCATGCTCCTGATGATGCTTCTTCATTTCCTCGTCGGATTGACGGATGTCTATGTTGCCGGTCTTATCAGTCCCGACGTGCAGGCGGCGGTGGGCTTTGTAAGCCAGATATTCTTTCTGGTGATCATACTGGGAAATGCCGTCAGTATCGGAACGGTAAGCCTTGTGGCCAGGGCCGTCGGGGCCGGCGACAGGGTCGGGGCGCTGATGAAGGCCAAGCAGTCACTCCTCTTCGGCCTGCTCCTCTCTTGTATCCTGACCGGTATCATTCTCCTTTGGCACGAGCAGATCATCGCCCTGGCGGGGTTTCCCCCGGTGATCCGTGGGATTGCCGTCACCTTTTTGCGGATATTCGCCTTCGCCCTGGTGCCCAATTATCTCCTTATCATTTCAAGTGCCGTATTCCGTGCCAGTGGTGAGGTGCGCAAACCCCTCCTGACCATGTCCGTCTTCACCGTCGCGAATATCGCCGGCGACTTCGGCCTGGTCTTCGGGCTGGGACCGTTCCCGGAGATGGGATATGCCGGCATCGCCGTGGCCACCGCCGCCGCGGCGGCGGTGGGGATGGCCGTCAATCTCCTTTTCTTTGCCGGTGACCGGTGGCGGTCACTTTACGGAATTTCCTGGAGGCTTTCGGGGGTCCTGGTGAAGAGCATTATCAGGCTGAGCTGGCCCGCGGCGATGCTTCAGGTCGCGTGGAACGCAGGCAGTATCGTCCTCTACAACATTCTCGGACGCCTGGGTGCGGAAAGCGTGACGGCCCTGGCCTCCATTACCAACGGTCTCCGCATCGAGGCGATCATTTTTCTCCCCGCCTTTGCCTTCAACATGGCCGCCTCGGTGCTGGTGGGTCAGAATCTCGGTGCGGGAAATGCGAGACGTGCCGAGGAGGTGGGCTGGAAGATCGCCACGGCGGGGATGATCTTCGTCAGCGCCATGGCCCTGATCGTCTTTATCGGTGCGCGGTACTGGGCATCCCTTCTGACCGGTGATCCGGCCGTCCTCGACGAAACGGTGCGCTATCTCAGGATCAACATGTTTTCCGAGCCCTTCATGGCCCTGAGTCTCATCCTTTCGGGAGGTCTGCAGGGTGCCGGCGATACACGCGGAACCATGTGGGTAATCATCACGGCCATGTGGGCGATACGGCTTCCCCTGGCCTATCTGCTGGTACTGGTTCTCGGGGGGGGCGGCGTCGGTGAGTGAGTTGCCATGGTCAGCTCCATGACCATTCAGGGACTCCTCATGGCCCGGCGGTTTCAGGGCGGCTACTGGAAGACCCTGCGTCTCGAGTAAGGAACCACAGCCAGGCAGGCAAAATTTTTTAGTGGCTGACGGTCATTTCTGTTACAATACGCGACAGGGCATCATTTTCACGACATGATTTTTTCCGAAATCGTACCCTCTGGATATTTTCCATGGCATGGAAAACAGGGGTATCCGAGACCGGGGAGGTTCTATGGGACTGATAACGGCACGGGACCTGACCAAGGACTACCTGATGGGGGAGGTCTCCCTGCGGGCCCTGCATGACGTGAATGTCGAGATAGAATCCGCTTCCTTTCTCTCCTTTGTGGGGCCCTCCGGAAGCGGCAAGACCACCCTGTTGAACCTGATCGGCTGTCTCGATACGCCGACGGAGGGTGCGTTGACAATCGCCGGTACCGATGTGGTCGGTCTCGACAGACGGCAGCGGGCGGCCTTCAGAGGGGCGCACATGGGGTTCATTTTTCAGGACTTCAACCTTATCCCCGTTCTGACGGTCTACGAAAATATCGAATATCCTCTCCTCATGGTGCAGCGCCTGTCTCCCGATGAACGCACGCGGCGTGTCCTGAAGCTCCTCGACGCCGTTGAGATGACGGCGCAGAAGGACAAGTATCCCGATCAGATTTCAGGAGGGCAGAAGCAGCGGGTCGCCGTGGCCCGGGCACTGGTGACGAATCCCGAACTCGTCCTTGCCGATGAGCCGACGGCCAATCTCGACAGCACGACCGCCTACATGATTATCGAACTCATGAAAGCGATGAAAGAGGAATACGGAACGACCTTTATCTTTTCCACCCACGATCAGAAAATAGTGGGTGCCGCCGAGATAATCTATACCCTTGAGGATGGGACCATCGTCGACAGAAAAGATGTATAGGAGGTGACTCCCGTGTATAATCTTTTCAGGATAGCCGTCAGGAATCTCATGCGATACCGGAGAAGAACCCTCCTGACCTCGTCGCTTATCATCATCGGCGTGGTCTTCGTACTGGTCTTCATCGCCGTCACGGGGTCGATCAAGAGTCTCCTCGTCGGTCAAATCACGGACTCCATGCTCGGCCATCTCCAGGTTCACAAAAGGGGATACGTGGCGTCCATCGATAACCTTCCCCTGACCATTACGCTTTCGGTGAAAGAGATGGACAGGCTTGAAAAGGCCCTCAGCGGGATGCCGGAAATCGAAGCGTATACGCCGCGCATCAAATTCGGCGGCCTCTTCAGTAATTTTAAGGAAACGACGAATATCCGTCTGAACGGAGTAGCTCCCGACAGTGAATTAAAGACCGTTCCCCTGCTGCCGGAGCGGGTCATTGACGGAACGATGAGTCTGGAGCGGGGTCAAATCCTTATCCCCGAACTCCTGGCCCGGGGAATGGAGGTCAAGGTGGGCGATACGATCGTGGTGATTGCCACCAACAGGGACGGTTCCGTGAACGGCAGACAGTTCACCGTGGTCGGCATCCTGGAAAGCGTGACCGGTCCCGGCGGACGGGATGGGTATATGCACATCGAGGACGCCGCAGAGGTACTGCGGATGGAGGAGCGGGAGATCAGCGAAGTCGTGGTGCGGATCAAAAATTTCGAGAGACTGGAGGATGTCCGCCAATCCCTCGCCGGTCTGCTTGCGGCCAGCAAAAACCGGGCGGGAAAGGAGGTCTTCGAGGTCCACACCTGGGAAAAACTTTCGCCCTTTTACAACGTTGCCCAGATGATCGACATCATGACCTTCTTCATCAAGATCATGCTTATCGCCATGGTCCTCATCAGTATCATGAACGTGATGATCATGGCCGTCTACGAACGAATGCGCGAAATTGGCACCATTTCGGCCATCGGAACGATGCCGGAAACGATCCTCTCCCTGTTCCTGCTGGAAGGGTTTTCCATCGGCGTCTTCGGGGCACTGACGGGCGACGCCCTCGGCTGTCTGATCATATACCTCCTGAAGCGTGCCGAGATTACCTTCGAATTCGGCAGACAGACGGGACTGCTTCTGGCGCCCCGGGTGAGCCTGGCCGACCTGCTTCTGATTTCGCTGATCGTCGTGGTGGTAGCCGTCGTGGCGAGTCTCCAGCCCGCCTTCAAGGCATCGCGTATGGAGCCTATCAATGCCCTGCGACATGTATAGGGGAGAATTACTATGAAAAGAGTGCTTGTTATGGGTCTTGTGATCCTGTTTCTTTGTCCGGTTATGGTCAATGCGGCAGAACCGGAACAGACGAAAATTGCAGTTGCGTCCAATGAGAACACTTCAAAAACATCTGTAAGCAATGAGGCTGCTAAATGTCCTTATTATCTTATATTTAACGGCAAGGGGGCGTTGGTCGAGGTTGTAGACAATCCCTACGGGGAGGCACGTCGCAACGCCGGGCCTTCAGCGGCACATTTTCTTGCCCGGGAAGGCATTACCATTGTCATTGCCGGGAACTTCGGTTCGAAAATGATTAATACACTGAAAGACAACGACATGGCTCATTTTGAATTTGAAGGC
>CAYTUH010000046.1:0-4591 GCA_964441165.1 uncultured Syntrophaceae bacterium | reverse complement strand
TGACCGCAGAGCAGTTCGTTGCTGCTTGGATTAAGTCCGAGTTCTTGACCCCGAAGGAACTCACATTCCACTCTACCAACACCTACTATGAGCTAATGAAGCCAAGTATGGAGAAATACGAAAAGGAGGCAATGAAGTCGAATGATTAAGACACTGAAAAACAAGGGCATAGCTCATTTCGAATGTGAAGGAGAGGTTGATGCCGCGGTAAAAAGGGTTTTAAAAGGGGGGCTGTAGCATGCGAAAAATCATGATAATCATATTGTTGCTGTTACTGACCGCCCCGGCAGGTGCTGAAGACGGAAACAGTCTCCTGCTTCAGGTCGACCGGAATCTGAATCCCGAATCCTACGAATCATACAAGAAGCTGATCAACATCGAACCGAACGGCCAGAAAAAGGAGTTCGTGCTTTTTACGGTCAAGAAGGGGAAAGACAAGGTGGCGGCCCTCTTTCTCTCGCCGGCGAGTGAAAAGGGGCGGAGCACCCTCAGGCTGGGTGAAAACATGTGGCTCTACATCCCGAACGTGGGAAAGCCGATCCGCATCACGAGCCTCCAGTCCGTCGTCGGTGGTGTGTTCAACAATGCCGATATACTGCGGCTCGATTATACGTCCGAATACGACGTGGAGAACGTAGAGGAGGCCGACGGCGATTACCTCCTCCACCTGAAGGCGAAGAGCCGTACCGTCGCCTATGACCGGCTGAAGATGTGGGTGGGGAAGGAAACCCTGGTCCCCGAAAAAATAGAATGTCTCACCGAGGCCGCCATGCTCGTGAAGACCATCTATTTCAAGGATATCAAAGATTTTGGCGACGGGATTGTCCGCCCGGCGGTGATCGAAACCGACAGTCCCCTCTACAAAGGCTACAAGTCCGTCATGATCTTCGCCGCCATGAAGGCACGGGAACTGGAAGACGAGGTCTTCACCATGACTTTCATGCCGAATCTCGAATCGCTTCGCTGACGGTATGAAAGCGATTGGCCTCCTCCTCACGGCAGTACTGCTTCTTATCCCATCAGCATCATCATTACGTGAAAATGGAACGATAACACTGTCTGAAATAGAACGGGAAATAGAGAAAAAACCCTGGGCCGTCGGCGGGTATCTCGAAGTCATGCCGAAAGTCTTCAGGCTCGATCATGACGCCGCCTTTTACCGTCTCAATTTCTACGACCAACCTGAAAAAGATATTCTTGATGAATACAACCTCAGACTTTCGATGGAAGGGGAATACACACGGGGGATGGCGGAAGTCTACCTCCGGTCCAATGTCGACGCGCGGGAGTCCGCCGTTGCATCCGACAGAGATGTTACCGTCGATGAAGGCTTCCTCTCTCTCAGACAGTCGCCCTTGCTCAATATCAGTATCGGTAAGAAGGTGCTGAAATGGGGACAGGGCTATGCCTGGAATCCTGTGGCCTTCGTCGGCCGGCCCAAAAATCCCGACGATCCCGATCTCGCCCTCGAGGGGTACATCGTGGCGACGGCCGACTATATCAAAAGTTTCTCCGGGCCGTTGCAGGCCTTCTCCGTCACGCCCGTCGTGATTCCCGTTTACGAACATATCAACACCGACTTCGGTACGCGGAACCACCTTAATTATGCCTGCAAATTGTATCTCCTCCTCTACGACACGGACATCTATTTCATGATGTTACGGGGAGGGAGCAGGCCCTCCCGCCTCGGGGCGGATGTTTCACGGAACATAACGACCAATTTTGAAATACACGGTGAAATTGCCTATGTCGACGACATCGTGCAAAAGACGGTCGACGGCAGCGGTCGCGTCACCGAGACATCATCCGATGCGGCGAGTTATCTCTTCGGCATCCGGTACCTCACCGAATCGGAGACGACCTTCATCTGCGAATACTACCGGAACGGGACTGGGTTTTCCGGAGACGCGATGGAGGCATTTTACGATCTCGTGGAGGAGGGCTTCCTCGCCTACCGTGCGTCGGGTGACGACACGCTTCTGAAAAAGGTCCGTGCCGTGACGGAGGGGAATTACGGACGATCGAATCCCATGAAGGACTATCTCTATCTGCGAATCATGCAGAAAGACCCCTTCGACATCCTCTATCTTACTCCCTCCGTGGCGTCTATCTATAACGTGAGCGATAAGAGCTTTTCCTTTTCTCCCGAGGTGCTCTACACGGGGATCACCAACCTCGAACTGCGGCTCAAGGCCGGTTTCATCGTGGGGGATGAGAAGTCTGAGTTCGGAGAGAAACAGAATGACTACCGTATAGAATTGCGGGTGCGGTACTATTTTGACGTGACACCCTTCTTCGAGTAGGCGCCGCCGCAAAATCTGCAGGCATCGGCATCGACTCAAGCGCGATGACGGGAATCACCGGTGACGGCATTATTCGTCACCGCCTTTCGCAGACGATTCAAGAGAAGATGGATACCACATTACCTTACAGTCTTCTGGCGGACATGGTGCTCGTTCTCCACGCACTTCTCGTTGCCTGCGTCGCCGCCGGCTTCGTACTCATTGTCACCGGGATGGTTCTGAGATGGTCCTGGACAAGGAATTTCTACTTCCGGGTATTGCACCTGCTGGTGATCGCCGTCGTGATGATGCAGGCCTGGGGCGGTGGGATCTGCCCGCTCACGGAGTGGGAGTATCGGCTGCGGCTCGCGGCGGGAGAGATAGCCTCCACGGAACCCTTTGTCAGGTACTGGCTGCACCGCCTGCTCTTTTATGACTTTCCTTCCTGGGTCTTCACTGCCGCCTACACGCTCCTCGGTATGATCGTGGTGCTCCTGTGGATACTGGCACCCCCGAAATTATCGCGCGCGGTGAAGCGTTCCTGACCATTGCTGCGGCAGTCCCCTGCCCTCGCATGCGGTTCACCTTTGAGAAATTGAAGATTTTATATTATAGAAATCCTATCGTTTTCGAGAATTCAGGATGGTATCGAGGGAATGCCGCCGTCGGGACCGGAATTCGGGGATGCCGGGCAGACGACGGCGAAGTGACGACATCGAAAGGACAGAGAACGTTTCGACAGGGGAGGATGACATGGAGAGATCTCGACAGGAACTGCTTGACAGGGCATTCGAGTGCGGAAAGAAATACGAGATGCGCAACGGAGGCTGTCCCCAGTGCACCCTCGCGGCCGTCTTCGAGGTGCTGGCGGTGAAAGACGATGCGGTCTTCAAAGCGGCCACGGGTCTCGCCGACGGCGTGGGGCTGACCGGAGACGGTCACTGCGGAGCCCTGTCAGGAGGAGCGCTCGCCATCGGGTATCTTTTCGGCCGGGACAAGCAGGATTTCGGGGATATGATGAAACTGGTGCCGGCCAATCTGCTTGCCAGAGAGCTTCGTAACCGCTTTGTCGAAAAGTACGGAACGGTCCGCTGCGCCGATATCCAGACCAGACAGATGGGGAGATTCTACAATCTCTACGATCCCATCGAATTGGAGGCTGCCCTCAAGGACGGGATGCTCGATACCTGCTCCACCCTCGTGGGGGAAGTGGCGCGAATGACCGTCGATATCATTCTTGAGGCCCGGGGAAACGACGGTTCCGGTGCCTGAGAGTGAAGAGATCGACATCTTTTTTCATGTCGGGAAGGGTGACGGCGGATTTCAGGGGCGTCCTCCCGCCATGAATGGTAAAAAGGGACGCTGAAGGGGAAAAACCATGTTGCGGCTTTTCAATACGCTTGGAAGAAGGACGGCGACCTTCCGGCCCGTCAACAGGGATACCGTCACGATCTTTACCTGCGGCCCCTCGGTCTACCAGCGCGCCCACATCGGCAACTTCCGCACCTTCCTCTTCGAAGACGTCCTGGTTCGCTACCTGGAATACCTGGGCTATCGGGTCGTTCGGGGGATGAATTTTACCGACATCGAAGACAAAGCCGTCAGGGAGGCGGAAAAACGCGGCATGGTCCTCGACAGGATGACGGACGAGAATATCCGCATCTTTACCGACGAGATGAACCTCCTCCGTATCAGGATTCCCGATTACCTGGCCCGTGCGTCCGAGGCCGTGGGTGACGCAGTGGCCATCATCGAGGCACTGCTGAAAAAGGGCGTTGCCTACCGACACGGCCGGAATATCTATTTCGATGCCCTGAAGTTTCCCCGTTTCGGGGCCCTCTACGGGCTGGACCTGACGAAATGGCCCTCAAAACGACGGCGCTTTCACAAGGATACCTATCCGGGAATGCGGTGGAACCGGGGAGATTTCGTGCTCTGGCACGGCTGCGACAAGGGGTTCGATGTCTGCTGGGAGACGCCTCTCGGCGTCGGCAGGCCCGCCTGGAACGTCCAGGATGCAAGTATCATGAGCGCCCGCGTTGACGAAACGCTCTCCATCTACTGCGGCGGCATCGACAACCTGATCCGCCACCATGACTACACGATGGCCATACTGGAGACCCTGCGCCCCTACCCCATGGCCCGGTTCTGGCTCCACGGGTATCATCTCCTGGTGGAGGGGCGGAAGATGTCCAAGAGCAGAGGGAACATCTATTATACCGACATGCTTTTGAATGAAGGTTACACGCCCGAGGATATCCGGTTCTTCCTGATTAACGGTCATTACCGGTCGGAACTCAACTTTTTGC
>CAYTUH010000045.1:9209-11415 GCA_964441165.1 uncultured Syntrophaceae bacterium | reverse complement strand
GTATGAACGTTCATGGTCTATATAAAACTCTATCAGACGGCCGTCTTCTGGGGTGGCACCTTCATCGCTGCACGGGTCGTGTCCCAGGATGTGGGACCTTTCAGTGCGGCCTTCTTCAGATTCTTCATCGCCTCGGCCTTTCTCCTCCTCGTTGCCGTCAAATTCGAGGGAGGACTTCCCCGCCTGAATGCAAAGCAGGTCATTGCGGTGATCCTTTTGGGAATGACGGGGGTGGTTGCCTATAATGTCTTCTTTTTCTCGGGATTGAAGAGCATCGCTGCCGGCCGCGCCTCACTGATTATTGCTACGAATCCCGTCTTTATCGCTCTCTTCGCCGCGCTCATTTTTAAGGAGCGGCTGACCCTGCTGAACGGGGCGGGTATCCTGTTGTGTGCGACGGGTGCCCTTATCGTTATTTCGAAGGGAAATCCCCTGATCATTTTTCAGGGCGGCCTCGGCAGGGGAGAGCTGTATATCGTGGGATGTGTGGCAAGCTGGGTCCTCTATGCACTTATCGGAAAGGCGACCATGAAGGACCTCTCTCCCCTGGCGGCCGTGACCTGGTCATGTCTCGTGGGAGCGGTCGTTCTCTTTGTGCCGGCCCTCGGCGAGGGGATGGCCGGGGAATTCCTTACCTACGGGTTGACCAACTGGTGGGGGATTTTCTATCTCGGTTTTTTCGGGTCGGTCCTCGGTTTTACCTGGTTTTATGAAGGGATAAACAAGATCGGTGCGTCCCGGGCTGCCGTCTTTATCAATTTCGTTCCCGTGAGCGCCGTGATCTTGGCATCCCTGATTCTGCAGGAACGGGTCTATCCGTCGCTTCTCATCGGTGCCGCCCTGGTCATCGGTGGCGCTTACCTGACCAATAGACGGGGCCGGGCCCTTTAACAACGCCTTGCATATTATGTTCTTTCAGCGTATCGCATTTCCCTGAAGACCATGGTGAAGGATGAGCCATGTTTACTCTCCAGCGTCATGGTGCCGTCGATCTGACCGACCAGGAGGTTCACCAACTGGAGCCCGAGGGTTTCGGTGTCTTGAAAGTCCACGCTGTCGGGAAACCCAACGCCGTCGTCGCTGACAATGAGTGTGAAGGCCCCCGCCTCTTCGTTACGAATGAGATCAATGGAAATAGTACCTTTTCTCCCGTGGGGAAAGGCGTGTTTCAACGCATTCGACAGTAATTCATTGACGATAAGGCCGCAGGGGACCGCCGTTTCCATGGCGACGAATACGTCGGCGATGCGGAACCGGTAGGTGATCAGTGTCGGATCGGGCCGGTAGATCTGGAAGAGATGGATGCCGAGGTCCTTGAGATAGCGGCCGAAGTCAACGCGGGACATGTCATCGGACCGGTAGAGCTTTTCATGCACCAGGGCCATGGACCTGACGCGATTCTCGCTGTCCCTGAAAAGTTCCAGGGCCTTTCCGTCGGTAATGTGATGGGACTGGAGGCTCAACAGGCTGGCTATTACCTGCATGTTGTTCTTGACCCGGTGATGTTTCTCTCTCAGCATCACTTCTTTTTCCTTCACCAATTGCCCTATCCGTTCTTCCGCCTCTTTTCTCTCGGTGATATCGAGGACCTGGGCGATTGTCTGCATTGTGCCGGCTGAATTGTATGTTACCGCCGAACTTGTTTCCACCTGGCGTATGTGTCCGTCTTTCCTTATTATGTTGAATTCGTAGCGCCGGGGAGGTTCGTCTCCCTGTTGCCGCTGAATATATCGCCGGGCCACCAGGGCCCTGCTTTCGTCATCGAGAAAGCGGCGGAAGTCTGCGTCGAGCAGCTCATCGCGGGAGTATCCCAGGATTGTGCACAATTCATCGTTGACGTATTCGAAGCGGAACGAGTCGTTGATAATCAGGATACCTTCATGGGAGTGCTCCACGATGGAACGGAACCGCTCTTCGCTTTCCTGCAGCGCGTCGGCGACCCGCTTTCGCTCGGTAATGTCGCGGGAGCTGAAAATTCCGCCGATGATTTGTCCCGTGGTTTACAGGGCAGCAAGCCTTGGAACTTGGGTTGATAGATGAACTCGGCGGGATGCAAAAGGTAATCGAATACGCAGCGAAAAAAGGTGGCATTGATGGTGAACCGAAGTTGGTTTACCCTAAAAAAAGGTTGGAATTGTTTGAGCGTATAGCAACTGGTATGGCTAGAACGATTGTGGATGAGTTGGCGGTCTATTGGCGGTGAGCT
>CAYTUH010000045.1:0-9199 GCA_964441165.1 uncultured Syntrophaceae bacterium | reverse complement strand
GATGCGGTACTCCGCCCTTCCCGGCTTCGAGTTCGCCAGCGCGTCCATGTAAATCGCGCCGACACGTTCGATATCGTCGGGATGGATCAATTCCAGCACCGACCTTCCGGTTCTGTCTTCGGGAGAATATCCCAGGGTTGCCTCGTGGGAGGGACTCGCATAGATGATCTTTCCGTTCATATCGGTGAGCCGGATCATGTCCATCATATTGTTCGTGATAATGGACAGCAGTTCGGTGCTGTTTTCGAGTTCCGTCCTTTCATTGACGGGAAGGGGGGGGTGTTCTGCCTGAGGGGATTCACCAGTCGATGATCCGTCATGATGCCCGGAAGCATTGATCACATGCCCGTAATAATGAACGAGCAGCCTGTCGGCGATGTCATGCAGGGTAACAACACCGATAAAGTCCGAGTCGTCGAAAACGGGCAGGACTGTCATGCCCCGTTCCCGCATGATTTTCAGAGCCCTGTCGATGTTTTCGTCACCCGTTACGGGCGGTGCCGGCCTGAGACATTCCTGCACGGTTCCCTGGCATGATGCCGTCACATCAACGGGAGAGAGAATCCCCTGGAATCGGTCGCCGTCGTATACAATGAGATACTGTTCCTGCCGCAGCCTGTTTCTGACGGCCTGCAGGGTTTCCTCCGCGCCGACACGCTCGTAATGCCGGCTCATAACATTTCTGATTTTCATTTCCATACCATTTCCGGGGAGTTTTCCCCGAACCGGTGCCCTTTCCCGCCGATGACGGAAGGGGACCGGGAATCAATCAATATCAGCACATCATAACCCGGAAGGATTGTATATCAGGCAGGGTGAGAGGCATGAGACGGAAACGGGAAAGCGGTTCAGAAATTGTACAACACACTTATCGGGAAAGAGGATGCAATCCAGACAGCAACAAAAGAACAGGCGTTGGTCTGCATGGTTAGTCAAGGCAGAACAGGGCCACGCTTTTTACGAAGGCACTATAATCGTATATCCCGGAGAAAGCAATATCGACACCAGCAAAAAAACCGGATTTTTACAAAGTCGCCAGGCGACCTGTCGACGACAAAAACCCGATCGGGAAGAACAATGATTGACAAGGGATATAAACAAAGATATTAGTATGTCATTGATTTGAGAAGAATTAATAATTGCCCGGCGGGTTAATGTCTGAGATGATCAAGACGGACGTAATTATTATCGGCGGCGGCGCCACGGGATGCGGTATTGCGAGGGACCTCGCACTGCGGGGGATCTCCCACTGCCTGGTCGAGAAGGGCGACTTCGCCTCCGGTGCGACGGGGGCCTGTCACGGTCTCCTGCACAGCGGGGGACGTTACGTGGTCAATGATTCCGAAGCGGCGGCTGAGTGCATCGCCGAAAACATGATTCTCCGGAAAATCGGCCAAAAATGCGTTGAACGGACCGGCGGCCTCTTTGTAAGACTCCCGGGAGATTCCCGGAATTTCAGGGACCGGTTCCTCCGAAGCTGTGATGCCGTGGGCATTGAAACGGAGGTCCTGTCCGCCAGCCGTGCCCTCGATCTTGTGCCGACCCTGAATCCATCCATCGAAGAGGCAGTCAGAGTGCCTGACTGTTCCATCGACCCCTTCAGACTCTGCATGCTCAACATCGTTACCTCTCAGAAAAAGGGCGGTAAAATTCTCATCCATCATCAGGTGACGGAAATCATCAAGGAAAAGGGCCGGTGCGTGGGAATCAGGGTCAGGGAAGAATCAACCGGCAACATTACCGAAATAGGGGGAAAACTCGTCATCAACGCCGCCGGTGCATGGGGAGACAGGATTGCGAAACTGGCAGGAAATTCCGTTCCCATGACCCTTTCGAAGGGGAGCCTCGTCGTCACTAACCACCGGTTGACCAACATGGTCATCAATCGGCTCAGGCCTCCCTCCGACGGTGATATCATCGTCCCCAATGAGGCCGTCTGCCTGGCCGGGACGACCTCCATTCCGGTCCTTGATCCCGATACGCTGGAGATAGAATCTCGCGAAGTCGATATTGTGGCGACAGAGGCGGAAAAGATGATTCCGAGTTTCGGGACGACCCGACTGATCAGGACCTATGCCGGTGTCAGGCCCCTTCTTAAGGCTGACGGGGCCAACGGAAGGACCATATCCCGGGGTTTCAGGATTATCGATCATCACGATGGCATGTACAGCATCATGGGAGGAAAGCTCACCACCTACCGGCTCATGGCGGAGAAGATGTCCGATGCCGTCATCCGCCACTTCGGCATGAAGGCGAAGTGCAGGACCGCCGAAATCCCCCTCGAGGGGCAGGATCAGCTCAGCGGGTATCCCCTTTCCAGGCGTTTGAAAAAACTTGAAAACATCCTCTGCGAATGCGAACTCGTTTCACGGGATGACGTGGAACGCGTAGTTGCCGCGGTGGGCACGCGCCATATCGGCGATATACAGCACCGGACACGCCTCGGCATGGGGCCCTGCCAGGGCGGATTCTGCACCTACCGGGCGCTGGGGGTGATCCAGGAATCCGGCAGGATTGGCCCCGAGGAATCGATGAAAATGCTCAAGGAATTTCTCCAGCGTCGGTTCAAGGGGATCAGGCCGGCCCTCTGGGGCGATCAGCTGAGAGAGGAACAGCTTGTGGAAAGCATCTATCTCGGAATCCTGGCAATGGAGCGCGAAGAATGAACAGCGGTTTCTATGACATCGTTGTCATCGGCGGAGGGTTTTCGGGACTGATGGCGGCCATTACCCTGGCAGGCGAGGGGAGGCGTGTCGCCGTCGTGTCGCGGGGAAACCCTGTCTGCTGTCTTTCCACGGGATGCATCGATGTGCTCTCGGGTCACGAAGACCCCATCAGGGGAATCGCCGCGCTGCCGGAAGAACATCCCTATCATCTCGTGGGAGAGGAAAGGACCGTCAGCGCCCTGGGAATGTTCAGGGATATCATGGCGGGGGCGAATCTTCCCTACATGGGCGATGTCCATGAAAACAGAACCATATTCACGCCCCTTGGCACCCAAAAAGTCACCTGTCTCGTGCCCCGGTCCATGGAGAGTGCCCACGACCATAGTGACGACTATTTCCATGTGGTGTCATTCAGAGGAATCAAGGATTTCTACCCCAGCTACATCATGTCGCGCCATGCACGGGCAGGCTATTCCATTTACGATGCCGGCGTATCGGCCACATCGGCCATCGCCGAGCGATTCGAGGACAAGACCTTTCTCAGGCAATTCATCTCCTGGCTCAAAGGGCTCGACATTCCCGGGGGGAGTATCGCCATTCCCGCCGTCCTGGGAACCCGGTCGGCACCCCTGATCTTCGATGAAATTTCCCGGGAGATTCAGCGGCGGATCTTTGAAATTCCTACGCTGCCGCCGTCCATGCCGGGACAGCGCCTTTTCAGCCGACTGAAAAACACCTTCCTTGCCCGGGGTGGAAACCTTTACTGGGGGAGGGATATCGCCAGCGTTGAACGGCTGGGCGACCAGATCGAGGCGGTGACCCTTGCCAGCGCCGGCAGACCGTCACGGGTCCAGGGGAAGGCCTTTATCCTGGCTACAGGGTCCTTCGTGAGCGGCGGTCTTTACGCCACCATGGACGGCGTGAAGGAGACCGTATTCGGTCTGCCCACCTATCTGCCCGACGGAAGAAACACCTGGTTCAACGACAGTTTCTTCGTGCCGGGCCATGCCATCGAGAAATCGGGAATACGGGTGGACTCGACCTTCAGACCACTCCATGCGGGGTGGTCCAATCTCTTTGTCTGCGGGAGCATCCTGGCCTTTTCGGAGGTCATGAAATACGGCTGCGGCCACGGCCTGGCAATCGCCACGGGGGTCGCCGCCGCCACCATGTGTGAGAGGCAGGTATAGCGGCAGGTGGATTCAGACTTTCAACATTGCATCCGGTGCACCATCTGTGTGGAGAACTGTCCCGTCTTCACGGTGAATTCCGAATTCCCCGGTCCCAAACAGGCGGGTCCCGACACGGAGCGCTTCCGGTGCGACGACGAAAAATCGATCGATACGTGGATACGCCTCTGCAGCCAGTGCAAGCGCTGCGAGGTTTCCTGTCCCTACGGGGTCAGTCCCGCCGACATCATACTGAAAGAGCAGATTAAATACGGTAAAACCCACGTTCGCCCCCTTTCATCGCTCCTGTTTGCGCGCACCCATGCCCTCGGCGTCATGGCATCCCTCATCACGCCGCTGGTGAACCGGGCGGCATCGCTGGGGCTGGTGAAATATATCCTGCGGCTCTTCGGAATAGCCACCTATATGCCGCTGCCGGAGTACCGGTTCCATACGCTGGACCGCAGCATACGGCGCAAGGGAAAGCGGAAGAGCCCGCGCAAAGTGGTCTTCTTCTACGGGTGCTATCTGAATTACAACCGTCCCGACATCGGCCGGGGCATACGGGATCTGCTCGCATCTTTCGGCCTCCGGGTGGTGATGCCGAAGCAGGTCTGCTGCGGGTTGCCCGCCCTGGGGAACAGCGATCTCGACAAGGCACGGCGCTATGCCCTGAAAAACGCCGCCATCCTGGCGAACTATATCGACAATGGGTATGATGTGATTTACGCGTGCACGTCCTGCGGGCTCGCTCTCACCCACGATTATCCCGGCATACTGAAGGTGCCTGAAGGGAAAAAGATCGCCGAAAATACCTACAACCTTCATGAATACATACTGAAGCTGATGGATGAAGAGTACCTGAAACTCGACTTCAAGCCGGTACGCCGACGGGTGGCCTATCACATTCCCTGCCACCTGCGGGCCCTCGGCATCGGTTATCCCGCCGCGCTCCTCTTCAAAAAGATCCCCGGTCTCGAACAGACCATCCTGGAGGACACCTGCTGTGGCCTGGCGGGCAGTTACGGATTCAAGAAAAAGAACAGCGCGACTGCAATGGAACTGGGCAAAATCGCCGCCTCGGTCCTGCAGGCAACTGCCCCCAATGCCATTGTGGCCGACTGCGGTGCCTGCCGCATGCAGCTCCAGCACTTTACACGCATTCCCGCCCTGGACCCGTCGGAGATCCTCATCGAATCGCTCCGGCCGAAAGGGGAAAAACCATAGCGCAGATTCTTCTTCGGCAGGTCCGGTATGTTGATTGACGGAGGCAGATTCAGCTATTGGTCATGGTCCCGCCTTCAGCCCATGCCACGGTGAGAGCCGCGAGCATTAACCTGTTTGCGTCGGTTTCATCCCTTACGTTTCCTGCGTACTCCTGCCAAACTCATCAAGCCAAGACCGACAAGTAACACGGTGCTGGGCTCGGGAACACTCGAACTGTCGTCGGTCAGCTTGAACGCCAACTCGGCATACTCAGTCTGCCAGCCGATGCCGTCCGACTGTGCGTGCGTTCCGTCGAGGTACCGCGACGTGGCCCACGCCCACTCCGCGAAGTCCGGAGTAGTGTCGTTCAAGATCTCCAGCCAATAGGTCGTGCCGCTGTTCAGATTGATCGGACTACTGAAAGAAATGGAATAGTAGTAAATGTCATGTCCACTGATGAGATCAAGGCCGCTATCCACGCCGCTTATACTGTATGAGCTGAGTGTTTGCAATATGGGATTGCCCGGCAGGTATGCCCCTGCGGCCGTGCCATAGATAGAGACTCTGAAATGGTTGGGTACGGGCTGATTGGCTGCATAATATACACCCCACCAGTGGATACCCTTGATCGTGCTTGCCCCGCTCTCCAGTATGAAATCATCGGCGTTTCTCCTCCACATGTTACTGGAATCATTATACCAGGCAGATCCTCCATCGGGCATACCATTGTCATAGATGACGTCAGCCGAGGCACTCCACGGTACCACAATCATTGCAAGGACAATCACTAATAAGCTCTTCTTTTTCACTGTATTCCCTCCTTGTAATTTGTGCGATACAAAAAGCCATCTCGCAAATCTGCTTTACGGTGGCTTCCTCTCTAAAATCCTCCTTTCTTGATGTTATTGTCGCTGGGTCGCATCTTTCCGTCTGAAAAGATATCGATGTTGGAAATCGGTACTATAATCAGCGGAGGGTGAATAATATTTATAAAGGATGAGGATGCTATGATGGAGTATCTTATGAGCGGTCTGTCGTGTAGTACCTTTCGTGTGAAGATACCATTCTGCCTTCCCATACGTATATAAGCAACAAATATTCCACAATTAAGTAGTTCTGGAAATATTATGAAATATCGCTTATAAGTGGATGTAATAAATGGGTTAATATTTTTATCCGCGCCTCTTGTTTATGTGGTTCACCAAGTCGGTCAGCGTGTCATATGTGTAAAGAAATCCGACACTATAAGTAGCGTTTTCAGTTCGTTAGGGGGAAAATATAAGCCCGGTATTGATATTTTTGTGAAATCAAAACTGTAAAGTATTGTGACGGCAAAGCCTTTTGAGGGCCTGTAATGTTGATTATCGATCGTGCGGAGTAACTATATAATCAGAGAGGAAATGTTTCTGAAGTTCCAATTTCTAACAGGCATGTTGAATCGTATACAATGGTAATACACCGCAATGAAGCGATGATACAGCGAAAGGAGGATATCCCGAAGGTCCGGCTCGGCTTAAACGTGTTGGGATTGAAAGAGTGGAGGATGAAAGAAGAGGCGGTATACGTGGCAACGGCCCCCAGTGTCATCGTGGCCGACTGCGGTGCCTGCCGCATGCAGCTCCAGCACTTTACACGCATTCCCGCCCTGGACCCGTCGGAGATCCTCATCGAATCGCTCCGGCCGAAAGGGGCGAAGCCATAGCGCAGATCCCTGTTCCGAGAGTCCGGTCCGTCGATTGACGGAGACTGATGGGAAAAATGAAAACAGTGTAATCTGATTGCTTCCTAAAAGTTTACAGGTACTGATTTTGCTGTGCAGTAAATTCCTGATGAAAATAGTTATATTGAATGTTCCACAGGTAAAATAATCTCCTTGCCTCCGTCAATGACGCAGGATGGTTTTATGGACCAGTGACAACCCTCTGATCCCTGGAAAGGGGATGAGACAAGGCGGCCCTCAACGTTGCGGCTGAGAAGATCCATTGAGGTACTATAACGATATCTGCTGAAGAGGAGCGAGATATGAAATCGATTTACTTTGATGTCAGCATTCCCAAGATTCTCATCACCAAGGCACTGGGGGGGCTTTTCCCGTTTATCTACTATAGTCCGATGTCGCCGGTGAGCTATGGCGATATTCCGGAACGCGACCTCCCGGGCCCCGGATGGGTGCGTGTGCAATCGATCATGACGGGCATCTGCGGCGCCGATATCTCCATGTTTTTTGTGAAGGCCAGCCCGAAAATTTCCATAGCGGCCCTGCCCGGTGTTTCGAGGGCCTACATGGGGCATGAGGTCATCGGAAGGGTCGTCGAGACCGGCAGTGACGTGAAGGGACTGAATCTTGGCGATCGCGTCACCCTTCAACGATACCTGCCCTGCTGCTCCCTGAAAGAAATCGACCCCCCCTGTGCGCAATGCCGGGAGGGAAATTATACGCTCTGTGAAAACTTCTCCGTCGGTTCGCTGCCTGAAAACCTGGGGGCCGGATTCGGGGAGCGATTCATCGCCCACGAGTCTCAGCTGGTGAAAGTGCCCGAGGGAATCCCCGATGAGATTGCCGTGCTCATCGAACCCACGGCGGTGTCCCTGCACGCGGTGCTGAAACGTCCTCCTCGAGACGGCGAGAACGTGCTGGTAATCGGTGCCGGTACCATCGGGCTGAATGTGGTCCAGTTTGCCAAGGTCATGGCGCCGGGATGCAGGTTGTACATTCTGGAAAAGATCAAATTCAAGAAGGACCTTGCGCGCAGACTGGGCGCCGATTTTTCCATTGAGGGAGATCCCTATGAGTCGATTGCCCGGGAGACGGGCGGCAAGCTTTATCGTGCGCCCCTGGGCAACAGCGCCATGCTGGGCGGGTTCGATCTTATCGACGACTGGGTGGGCTACTCAAAAACCATCCACGACTCGCTGAGATGGCTGTCGGCGAAAGGGATATACGTGATGATCGGCAACCAGCTGGAGCCCGTTCATTTTGACCAGACGCCCCTATGGCAGCAGGAAATTACCATGATGGGCATCAATGCCCACGGCCATGAACGTTTTCAGGGCCGGGACGTCAGCAGCTTTGAACTCGCCATCGAAATGATCGAAAAAGGAAAAGTCCATCTGGACGGATTCGTGACCCACCGGTTCAGGCTTGACGCCTACCGGCAGGCCTTCAAGCTTGTCAGGGAAAAGTCGGCGGACGTGATCAAGACGGTTTTCGACGTCTCCTGATCCCGATCTCAGGGTGTTGCGGCGTCCATAAAGGAGCGCAGGGTTTCCCTGCTGCTAAAATGAGGCGTAAAGCTCAGGTCCCGCTTTATTTTGCGAATGTCCATGGAAAGGGGATAGCGGATATAGTCGATTTGCGCTCTCCCGAAAGGAACGATGCGGAGACGAAAGAGAATCTCCACGAGAGTGTAAATCAGCCAGGGACGGAGCGTCACGAAAGGCTTCTTCAGAAACTTCGCCAGTTCGGAGTAGCGTATCCCCTCGTCGGCGGCAAGATTGAAGGCTCCCGATACAGTGCCTATTGCCGCCTGATAGAATGCCTCGGCGGCATCGTCTTCGTGAACGAACTGCATGATGGGATCGTAGCCCTTGACGCCGATGATGACGGGATCTTTCATGGACTTTGCGGTGGTGCTTCTGCAGGTGGGGCCCATGACGATGCAGGGCCGCAGCACGACGACCCGGCATGAGGGCGTGGAGGCGGCAAAATCCGCCACCAGTTTTTCTATCATCGCCTTGTTCTCCGAATAGGGGAACCCGCGCGTCGAGCGGATCGGGGCGGTCTCAGGCAGGTAGTCCGGCGTACCCTCGAAGAATCCATAGGCGCAATCGGAACTGGCGACGACGAGCTTCTTCACCCCGGTCTCTCCGCAGGCCCGCAATACATTGGCCGTGCCTTTCACGTCAACATCGTACTCGAACTGGGGATCGCGCGTCGGATAGGCGATGAAGGCGAGATGTATCACCGTCGTGACGCCGGCCCGCCTGAATACGGAAAGAAGCTTCTCCCCATCCCGGATATCGCACTGGCGGTATTCATACCGATGGGGGAAGTCGGCAGGGGTGGGTGCGATGTCGATGCACACGATCCGCTCAAACTCCCCGTCCTGCTCCAGCCGTTTCAGCAGGCGCGTGCCTATGTAGCCGAAGGCGCCGGTG
>CAYTUH010000044.1:5924-11661 GCA_964441165.1 uncultured Syntrophaceae bacterium | reverse complement strand
CAATTCCCTTACCAGGGATGTGACCGCCTCGTCGATTCTATCGCTACATATCCACTGGGTAAGGGGCAGCATAAAAGATGATCCTTTGAATAGAAAATTGGATGGGACTATAAGTCAGAACGTCGGGACCTGTCAAGAACGGATTTATTTCACTTGATATTTGCCGTGCCGGATGCTACAGGAAAAATTCAAATTCGAGGCAAAACCTCCTGAATCATGAACGAAAATAAAATAATACAAAAGACAATCAGGGTTGACAAGAAAGAAACGGCATTTGTCAAGCACATCCTTGAGGGGTATGAATCCTTTGCGACGGTTACCACGATCGATAATAATGAAGCCCTTCTCGAGCTGTCAATACTCCCCGGCTTCAAGGAGGACGTTGAGCAACTTATTGATTCTTTAAAAAAGGAAATCGAAGTATTGATTGTGGAAAGAAAGGCCGCAGGATGAAAAAAATACGACTCTTTGTCACCATGATTATGATGATTCCCTTCATCACGGGAATGGGAGCGGTTCCGAAGGGTAACGTCTCGCCCGAAAAGATTCCCGTTCCGGACCGTTCGTTCACGGGAGTATGTATCGATCAGATGGATATCGCGACGAACTGCACCGAGATCAGCATCGAGGGAAAGACTTTTGTTGAGGGTAAAATGGGGGAGGGGACCTACACCGTCGACTTCCAGAATATCAAATCAATCGATTTTCTCTCCGCCGGGGACACTATGGTCGGCCGTCTGCAACTGCATGACGGTAGCGTAAAGGAACTCGGGATAAACGGGAATTTCCGGGTATACGGCAGAACAGGATACGGTACATTCCAGATAACAATCATCCACCTGAAAAGAATCATCTTTGCTTCCCGGGGTCAGTAGAAAGACATTGCGGGCCGTGCCGTTGAAACGCCGACGGGTCAAAGCCCTTCTTTCATCAAAGAAGGTTTTGCCGGTGGTGCGTCGGTGTATGCCTGTCCGGCGTACCTGTCGTACGAAATTATACCATGGACGGATATGAGGAATGCGAGTGGATCTGCGGCCATGAACCCATACGGCACCGCATGTGTTCCCGTTCTTCAGGCTGGTCACGTGATGCGGCACCGGGTTCTCTGCAGATGAGCGCTCGAATGCTTCAGGTCATCCTGTGAATTCCGGAGATGACTTCCGCATGGAGAAGCGAAGCTGAGGATATGCAACACTGCATTACAGAGCTTTTTGAACACTACCCGAACGGATGCACCGCGTGCACACTCTCATTCGCTTGATTGAACCCGTCTTTTTGTCGACGACCCTGATTTTCTGAAGATTGGGAAACCACTGGCGTTTCGTTTTGTTATTTGCATGGCTGACTTTATTTCCCACAACGGGACCTTTGCCGCACACTTCACAGATTCGGGACATTTGGTTACTCCTTTCAAACAATTGGGAAGCCTTATTAAACCATACGGCTCATATTTGCAAGAATTATTTAGTTTTTCATTGATGCGGGCTGCCCTGTAGCCTCAAGCACGCGGAGCCACAGCGAGCCCCCTGGGTCCATCTTGCGCCGGGACGTGACGGCCTTCAAGGGAAAGTGAACGAATTCATTATTGAATAATCCTATCAGCATGCCGGTCTTCCCCGCCATTCCCGCGTGAACGGCGTACTGACCGAGGAGGTGGCAGTAGCCGCTGTCACCGGCATTCGCCGGCACACTCCTGATGGTATAGCTTGGATCGATATACTTCAAATTAATATCCATATCCGTTGAGGTAAAGTAACGGGTAATTTCCTCCTTCAGGTACTGGCCGATATCGAACAATTTGATGTTACCCGATGCATCGGTTTCACTGACATCTCTCGTTCCCTCCATGTCCTGTCCGGCACCTTCCGCAACAAGAATCACCGCATGATGCCGGTGGCGGAGGCGTTGTTCGAGATGATGCAGAAAGCCCTTTTCTCCCTGCATGTCGAAGGGGACTTCCGGTACGAGTGCAACATTTACATCATTGTGCGACAAGGTGGCCCAGGCGGCAATAAATCCCGATTCGCGTCCCATCACTTTGACCAGGCCGATACCGTAAGGCGCGCCCTTCGCTTCGACGTGGGCGCACTTTATGACCTTCACAACCTCGGAGATAGCGGTGTCGAATCCAAAAGTCTTGTCAATGAGGTTTAGATCATTGTCGATTGTTTTTGGAATGCCGATGACGCCTGCTGCAAGATTTCTTGTGGAAATCTCATCGGCAATCAGGTCGGCGGCCTTCATCGTACCGTCACCGCCGATACAGAAAAAGAGATTGATCTTTTCCCGTTCAATGGTATCCACCATCCCAGCTATGGGCTGATTGCCACGTGACGATGACAGGATGCTTCCCCCGAGAGAATGTATATCTTTTACAATCTCGGGATTCAGTTCGAATGGAACGTGGCCGTATTCGGGTATCAGCCCCTGAAATCCGTATCTGATGCCCGTTATCTTCCGCACGCCATACCGATAGTAGAGCTCCATCACCACCGACCTGATAACGTCATTGATGCCGGGACAGAGCCCCCCGCAGGTCACGATTGCGGCATGAACCTCTGGGGGGGTGAAATAAATCATTTTTCGCGGTCCTGCCGCCTCAACGGAGAGTGGCGTGCCGTCGTGTGTGACAAGCTGATCATAATCATGAAGATAGTGCTTGAAAAGGACGCGACGCTCATCGGGTACAAAAGGATAGGGTTCATTAAAGGGCGAGGAAGTGCCGCATTCGCCCAACGTGGCGATTGTAAAGTCATGCGTGAAGGTGTCCATGTGCGCTATTCCTTGTCGAGACATCGTGCAACATTCAGACCGGAAAGGATCTCACCGTCAAATCCGAGTCCGGGGAGGAGCATCCCCCCCGTTATGAAGACGTTGCCAAGTGGTGTTTTATATGATGATAGTGAATGTATATCAGAGAACATGCCTTTCCTCACGTAATATTTACGGTTTACGACCTCCTGACAGTTCCGGGAGGTATCGATGGAAAATCCTGCATCACGGAAATGCGTGTGCTCGCCGAGGAAGGGGAGAAACCACGAGATGTTGTGCACCGTATCCTCAAAGATCCTTTCCAGGCAGGTACGATTCAGTGAAAGGGGGGAATTGTAGAGCAGGGAGGTAACGGTGAGACTGCGTGAACCGGCGGGAGCGGATTCATCGTCGCCGGCGGCGCTTCTCTCGAGATAGTAGATGTTTCTGCCGACATATGAGCGACATGAGTTGTCGAAGAGCACCACGTGATTCGACATCTTTTCCGGAAAGGCCTCTTCGTCCACTCCAAGGTGAATCGTGAAGGGATAATCGCGGACCGAAACGGTTTCCAGTGTCCGGCACAGTTGAGAAAAGCGGGAGTCATCCTGAATGAAGGAACGGAATCCGCTCCATTTCAGGCTCACGATCAAATGCGCCGCCTCGATGCAGGGGTAGAGAGCCTCTCCGCTGAATCCGGCGGTGATCTTTCTTCCGATAGAGAGATCGGACAGTTGTTCTATGTCGAAGGATTCTCCGCCCAGCGACGTAAAGCGTTCCTTGAGGTTGTCGGTGAGTGCGCGTTTGGCGCTCGGAGAGACAAGACCATGGGAGGCTTCATTCAGAAAGTGAAAGAGCGTGGGGATATTGATTGGCATATCATCGGAGCGTGAAGAAAGAGTCCGGTTTAACACCGGTACGACGCCGGCAAGGAAGGAGCTTTCTTTCCAGAGCGATGCGTCGGCGGCGCAGACGAGGGATTGTATCCACTCACCTGCACGTCGCATGATACAGTCGTGAATGTGTTCCCATCGATCACTTGTACCGGTGCGGGTCGTTTTCGTCATCATCTTATTGATGGTGCTGCCTCTTTTCTCTATCCTGCGGTGCAGGTTCGAAAGCGGATTTCCCTTCGCAGAAAAGGATGCTTCCCTGAGAGAAAAGTCGATTCGCCGTTCAGGAAAAATAATCTGAAGTGCCCCGTCCTTATTGTCATGAGGGTGGGCTATATCGTGTTCATTCAGTATTTCCGCCAGAAGCCCTCCCTCGGTGAGACCGGTCCAGGGAAGGGGATCGACATGAAAGAGATGCACGGGGGCGTCCGTGAAAGCGGTGTGCCGTTCCGCACGGAGAAGCGCCACCTTTTTGTGACGCTTCTGCAGGTTCAGCGCCGCTAAAAGGGAACTCAGGTCGCTTCCTATGACGAGGACATCATACATTACCGTGAATCCTTTCCGATGAGATGATCCTGATACCATGTCGTCTCAGCAACGACGCGGTTACACCGGTACCCGTTATCATGATATCGTCTCTTTTGATGCAGTGGACGCCGCATGAAGGGCTCTTTTCTTTAAGAATGGCCGTGTCGACTCCGAGGATCGTCGCGATTCGTAAGGTCTCGTGAGCGCCCCGCAGAAACTGCTCCGTGACATCATTTCCCTGTGAATCAACGATGCGGGAACGTCCCGCCAGGACGTCGTCACCGTCACCGCTGATGATTGAAGAGGGATTTCGGGGTGTTGACAATCCACCGAGCTGTTCGGGGCAGAGCGGCACAAGATGACGGGTGGTGTAGATCGTTGCGAGGGCTTCTTCGGGGCTGCTTCTGCCGTCATAACGACACTTCACTCCGAGAAGACATGCGCTTATGATAATCATGGGATATTAAAATGCTTCCAATGGAGGATTATGGTGCGGCATTTCGCTGACCCTGGCGTGATCTCTGATTCTTACTTTCCGTCCTACCACTTCGAGTCTGCCTTCGGCGTAGAATTGTATCGCCTGGGGATAAATCCTGTGTTCCTCCAACAGGATCCTCTGCTGCAGGGTATCGGCCGTATCGTCATCCAGCACGGGAACCACGGCCTGCGAGATTATCGGCCCCGTATCGACGCCCTCGTCGGCAAAATGGACGGTACAGCCGGAGAACTTGACACCATACTCGAAGGCACGTTCCTGGGCATGTATTCCCTGAAAGGACGGCAGGAGGGCGGGATGTATGTTCATTATCTGCATGGGAAAGGTTTTAAGAAAGAGCGGGGTCAGTATCCTCATGAATCCCGCCATGATGACAAGATCGATGTCATGGAACTTGAGCACCGCGATCATTTCCCTGTCGAAGGCTTCGCGGTCCGTGAAATCCCGGTGGTCGATCACGACGGATGGAATCCCGTGTTTCCGGGCGCGTTCAAGTGCGTAAGCGCCGAGGTTGTTGCAGACTATCACACTGATCTCGGCGTCGAGACGCCCCTTTTCCACGTTGTCGATAATCGACTGCAGATTAGAACCGCTTCCCGAAACAAGCACACCGAGTTTTAACGTTTTCATGGTTCCGGCTCACTCAAAGGAAGACGACGGGCGATTCATTCTCATTCCGCTCTTCAATGGTACCAATAAGGTATGAAGGTTCTCCAAGGGCGTTCAATCGTTCCATGACTTCATCGGCGTCGTTTTCATCAACCACGATCGTCATGCCGATACCCATGTTGAACACCCGCAGCATCTCGGCCATGTCCACATTCCCCTGTTCCTGGATTATCGTGAATATGGCGGGTATGTCCCAGCTGTCCCTGGTAATAACGGCCTTGCACCGTTCGGGCAGGATCCGGGGCACGTTATCGACGAGTCCGCCGCCGGTAATGTGCGCGATGCCGTGCACCTTCACTTTTTTCATGAGCGCGACGACGGGGTTGAGATAGCTTTTGTGAACGGCGAGCAGTGCTTTTTCGAAGGTGGTTTTGGTGCCCGGCACCGTGTCGCTCAGCTT
>CAYTUH010000044.1:0-5914 GCA_964441165.1 uncultured Syntrophaceae bacterium | reverse complement strand
CCGGTAATGTGCGCGATGCCGCGTATCGAAAAATTTTTTATGAGATTGAGAAGCGTTCTTATATAAATTTTTGTCGGGCGGAGCAACTCTTCGCCGAGGGTGCCCTCGAGTGATTCGAATCTGTCGGTGACGGAAAAACGTTCCTGGTCGAAGAGTACCTTCCTGACGAGAGAGAACCCGTTACTGTGCACGCCGTTCGACGTGAGGCCGATAATCCTGTCTCCCACGCCGATGTCGGAACCGTCGATGATCCGGTCGTACTCGACCACCCCCACGCAGAAACCGGCGAGGTCGTATTCATCTTCGGCGTAAAATCCGGGCATCTCGGCAGTTTCGCCGCCGATGAGGGCACATCCGGCCTCGATGCATCCCTCGACGATTCCCTCGACAATATCTGTGCTCTTGTCGACATCAATTTTCCCCGTTGCAATGTAATCGAGAAAAAAGAGCGGTTCAGCGCCCTGAACGATGAGATCGTTTACGTTCATCGCGACGAGATCGATTCCGATGGTATTATGAATGCCCATCATCTGAGCTATTCTCAGCTTGGTCCCCACACCGTCCGTCGCCGAAACCAGTACGGGGTTTTTATACTTTTCGATATCGAGGTGAAACAATCCGCCGAAACTACCAATATTCCCGATGACTCCCTTTCTCGTGGAAGACTTGATAAGGGGTTTTATTCTCTCGACAAAGCTGTTGGCCTTGTCGATGTCGACGCCCGAGTCTTTATAAGAAAACTTTTCCTCAGTCATTATATTGGTATCTCCCATTGCACAAGAAATGAATGGATTGACTAACCCAATTCATGGCAAAAGTCAAATCATTCCTTGTCATTCGACGGTATATTTGTTAATAAATCGCATTCTTTATATAGTATGGAAATATCAAACATAATCAAGGAACCTCCAATGATCGACATGAAAGGCATCCTGGAAAAAGTCGAGTCACCGCTCCTTTTCCTGTCCCGGAATGCATTCAAGAACCTTCCCCTGGTGAAAGACCTTGAGTTTACCATGGAAGGGTTGATAGAAAAGGCGGACCGCGTGGCCGGTGAAAGCGGCGACAGTGGCCGGATCAGGGAGATCCTTCAAGAGATGAAACTCCAGTTCGCCGGATTCGACGACCTTGGTGATGAGGAGAAAAAGAGGAGAATCGATGCCGCCCTGCAGCATCTCTCCGAATTACGGAATTCCGCCGGAAACCGGCATGCCGGTTTGGAGGAGGGAGAGATTGATTCAAAGGGACTCCAGGCATCCTTAGACGCACTTTCGCAGCCTGTCCAGTTCATCAAGGGAGTGGGACCGAAAATGGCCGCACTGCTCTCGCGAAAAGGAATCGCCACCGTCGAGGACATGCTCTATTTTCTACCGCGCCGTTACGAGGACAGGCGCTCGGTTAAAACGATAGCTGAGACCGTCGTGGGACAGCGAGAGACGGTAACGGGGAAGGTGATCGAGTCACGTGAACAGCGCTACCGGCGAAAGGTCGTCTTTGAAGTTATGCTCGACGACGGAACGGGTGTTCTGACGGCGAAGTGGTTCCATGGAAGCCACACCTTCCTCAGAAAGATGTTCAGAAGAGGCCGGTATTTTTTTCTGACCGGCGAGGTCAGGGGGTATCTCTTCGGAAAGGATATGATCCATCCCGATTATGAACTGATCGATGAAGGTGATGAAGAAGCACTTCATGTCAAGAGGATTGTTCCCGTCTATTCGGAAACGGAAGGATTGCATCAGAAATACCTGCGCAAGATCATGATGCGGGTGGTTGCCGACTTCAGTCGCCACCTTGTCAGCCCCCTTCCGGATGATATATGCAGAAGAAACCGGATACCCGGCATGAACGAGGCGATTCGTAACGTCCATTTCCCGGGTAAAGACCAGGATATCGAAGAATGCAAAACCTTTACCTCGCCGTCACACCGACGGCTCGTCTTTGATGAACTATTCTTTTTTGAACTCGGCATGGCCCTGAAAAAGCGGGGATACATCCTTGAAAAGGGAATTGCCTTTGCCAATGGACAGAAGGGACTCCTGGCGGAATTTTACAAAAAGCTGTCCTTCGAGTTGACGGGAGCACAAAAGAGGGTAATAGCTGAAATACTTGACGATATGAAGAAACCCCACCCCATGAACCGGCTCATTCAGGGAGACGTGGGAAGCGGAAAGACCGTGGTTTCGATGGCCGCCATGATTGTGGCTCACGAGAACGTCTACCAGTCGGCCATTATGGCCCCGACGGAAATACTCGCCGTTCAGCACTTCATTAATATCAGCACATGGACGGAGGCACTCGGAATGCGTGCAGCGCTCCTGACGGGCAGCACAAGGGCCAAAGAGAGGAGAGAGGTGGCGGAAAGGGTGGCGTCGGGTGAGGTGGACATCCTGGTCGGCACCCATGCATTGATACAGGAAGGAGTTCATTTCAAAAATCTAGGTTGTGTCGTCATCGACGAGCAGCACCGGTTTGGCGTCATGCAGCGTGCACTCCTGAGGGAAAAGGGACTTTCGCCCGATGTGCTCGTAATGACGGCGACCCCCATACCGAGGACCCTGGCAATGACGGTCTACGGAGACCTGGACATATCGGTCATCGACGAAGTGCCGCCGGGAAAGAAGCCCGTGAAGACGAAGGTATATTACGAAAAACATCGTGATAAGGTGTACGATATCATTCGAAGAGAAGTTGAACGGAGGAATCAGGTCTTTATCATCTATCCGCTGGTTGAAGAATCGGAAACCCTCGACCTCAAGGATGCCACCACCATGTCGCGGCACCTGCAACAGGACGTGTTTCCTGAATTTTGTGTCGGCCTGATACACGGAAAAATGAAAAGCGGCGAAAAGGAGGAAATCATGTCCTCCTTCAAGGCACGATCCATCGATATCCTTGTATCGACGACGGTGGTGGAGGTGGGAATCGATATACCATCGGCATCTCTTATGATAATAGAGCATGCGGAACGATTCGGGCTGTCGCAGCTGCATCAGTTGAGAGGGCGGGTAGGGCGCGGCGAAGTTCCCTCTTCATGCATTCTTGTGGCCCATCACGGGGGGTCCGACGATGCGCGCAGGCGATTGAAGATAATGGAACAGACCAATGACGGTTTCAAGGTTGCCGAAGAGGACCTCGCGCTGCGCGGACCCGGCGAATTCATGGGAACACGGCAATCGGGACTCCCCGATTTCCGTGTGGCAAACATTCTGAGGGACGGGCGCATACTGAATGACGCCCGTCGTGAAGCTTTTGACTTTCTTGAAAAGGACCCCGGGCTTGAACGGCCTGAGCATACTGCCGTCAAGGAAGTGCTTCTCAGGAGATGGGGAGGGCGGCTGACCCTTGCAAAAACTGGTTGAGTTTTTGACTGAAAGTCACTATGTACAAAAGTCGCACCAAAATTGAGAGGGTGAATGAGCGTGAAAAAGGAAATATTTCTGGGATTAATCGGACTGGGAACAATTGGAACGGGAGTGGTCAAACTGCTCGGGGACAATCAGGATCTGATCGCAAAGCGTCTCGGCGCCCGGCTGACAATCAAAAAGATCGCCGACCTGGACATAGAAACGCCGCGGGCGGTTCAAGTCGAAAGGAGCCTGCTGACGACCAGTGTTGACGAGGTGCTGGATGACCCGGACATTTCGATAGTGATCGAACTGATGGGCGGGTACGAGCCCGCAAAGTCATTTATAATCAGGGCAATGCGCAACAAAAAGCATGTGGTGACGGCCAACAAGGCGCTGCTGGCGACTCACGGAAACGCGATATTCGGCGTCGCCGACGAGGAGCAGGTGAATATCGGGTTCGAGGCAAGCGTTGGCGGCACCATCCCCATTATCAAAACAGTGAAGGAAGGATTGGTCGCCAACAACATTACCTCCATAATCGGCATCATGAACGGGACGTCGAATTATATCCTCTCAAGGATGACAGAAGAGGGTCAGGCCTTTGACGTGGTCCTGAAGGAAGCCCAGGATCTCGGTCACGCCGAGGCTGATCCGACATACGATATCGAAGGCGTCGATACAGCGCATAAACTTGCCATCCTCCTGATGCTGTCATACGGAAAAAACGTCAGGCTGGAAGATATTTACCGGGAAGGCATTTCAGGAATCAGCGGACAGGATATCGAATTTGCCAAAGAATTCAATTACGCAGTCAAACTTCTTGCCATTGCCATTGCGCGTGGGGATAGAATCGAGGCACGCATACATCCGACCATGATACCCTTCGACCACATACTGGGCAGCGTCAACGGCAACTTCAACGCCTTTCACTTCGTCGGCGACGCATCGGACTCCGTCTTTCTTTACGGACAGGGATCGGGAATGATGCCCACGGCAAGCGCAGTCGTCAGTGATCTCGTAGATATTTCCCGGGACATGGATAAGGGCATCTGGCGAAGGGTCCCACTGCGGTCCTACCGTAAGGAAGAGATCGACGATATCTCTCTGCTTCCCATGGACGATATCGTCACCAACTATTATTTCAGATTCTCCGCAGTCGATACACCGGGCGTACTCTCGATTATCTCGGGCATTCTGGGTTCCCGCAATATCAGTATTTCGTCGGTAATCCAGAAGGGGAGAAAGCAGGAAGGCTCCGTTCCGGTGGTGATGATTACCCATAAAGCCCGGGAAAAGGACGTGCGGACCGCAATTGACGAAATCGACCGGCTCGATGTGGTGCAGGATAAAACGGTGGTGATCCGCATCGAGGATGAAAGGCTGACATGAAGTATATCCTGTTACTGGGAGACGGCATGGCGGACTATCCCCTGGAGGAACTGGAGGGGAAGACCCCTCTTGAGCATGCGTCCATACCTCATATGGATGAGATTGCATCCCGGGGGACCGTCGGATTGATCGACACCATCCCGCCTGGTTTTACTCCGGGCAGCGATGTGGCGAACCTCTCCGTTCTGGGATATGATCCGGCTGTGTATCATACGGGCCGCGCTCCCCTCGAAGCGGCCAGTATGGGCATTCGTCTTGAAAAGGATGACATTGCCTTTCGCTGCAATCTCGTTACGCTCGGTGATGAAGATGACCCGGTCATGGTGGATTTTACCGCCGGTCACATCTCTTCGGAGGAAGGCCTGGAACTCATTGGAGAACTGAACAGGCAGTTGGGGTCGAAAGTCTGTACCTTTTATCCCGGAGTGGGATACCGCCATCTCATGGTATGGCGAAAGGGTCACCCCCAAATGCATACGGTCCCGCCTCATGATATCGTGGGGCGCACTATTGGCGGGTATCTTCCTCAGGGTGACGGGTCTGTCGAAATAAGGGACCTGATGAGTCGTGCCCGGGAATTCATGCCCCACCATCGGGTGAACGGGCAGAGGGCCGCCGGGGGTAACGCGCAGGCAAATGCCATATGGCTCTGGGGAGAGGGCAGTGCCCCGGTCATCGAACCGCTTACGGCCAGGTACGGCATCACGGGGGGCGTCATCTCCGCTGTTGACCTTTTACGGGGAATAGGGTATTACGCCGGTCTCGAAGTGATCCTCGTCGAAGGAGCAACGGGATATACCGATACGAATTACGAAGGAAAGTCCCAAAAAGCCCTTGAATATCTCAAGACACATGACTTCATTTTTCTGCATGTCGAAGCCCCCGACGAGATGGGACAGGAAGGCAACGTCGAAGGAAAAATCAGTGCAGTGGAGTATTGTTACAAAAAGATTGCCGGGCCCATTTTCAATGAAGCCGGAAAATTCGGTGATTTTCGAATCGCCGTATTAAGCGATCATCCGACTCCCCTCAGTATAAAAACCCACGTGGCTGATCCGAGTCCCATCGCCGTTTACTCTTCCACCGCATCGGAAAATCTGAGAAATGGTTCCTACTTCGGAGAAACGTCGGCACGACAGAGCGGTATTGTGATGTCTCCCGGACATCGATTCATGGAT
>CAYTUH010000043.1:9537-11689 GCA_964441165.1 uncultured Syntrophaceae bacterium | reverse complement strand
GCGCTCCCGTTCCACCTCCCAGTGGGGGTTGCCTTCCACACCTGCGAGGATCTCGTCGACGCATGCCGACAGGAGCTGAAGGGCGCGTGCATGATTCGAATCCAGCTCCAGGCCTTCCTGCCGGACCTTTGCCGTGAATGCCGCCAGGATGCGGTGAAGTTTCATCCCCCGTTCCCGGGGCGCGATGGCCGGTTCCACCCTTTCCAGCGGTTCCACCTTCAGGATATACCGGGAGAAAAATCTGTAGGGGCAGGTGACGGCCGTCTCGAGGTTGCTGACGGAGAGCTCGGCAGGGAGGACAGAGGGATCGAGCGGTCCATCGGGACCATGGTCCGGCAGAGGAGACCTGTCGTGCAGGCCTTCGAAGGCCGCCTTCAGCCATTCCGCCCTGATCAGGGCAGGCCCCGGTTCATGCCAGAGGTCGAGAGACCCTTCGCTGTCATCGCCCGGCCAGAAGGGCGACGCTGTGAGAGGCGTGCCTTCTTCCTGCTCCGCGCGGAGCAGCGTGAGACGGGGCGCGGCACAGGTGATCCGCCGGAAGGCCCGTTCCGCAAAGAGGTACTGACTTTCCGCCGTTCCTCCCTGAACCATCCGCCGCTCCGACGAATCGAGAAGGGGGAGAGGACGCAGGGGCTGCGGCAAGGAACGGTCATTCATATCCATCATGTAGAGTTTGTCAAAATCGAGGCCCCGTGATTCGACGAGTCCCATGATCTGGATGCCGGCTTCTTCCGCCCCGCCCGTCTGGGATGTTTTTCCTGCAGCCCCTTCCATGATCCATGAGAGGAACTCCCCCCCGCTCATGATTGTGTCGGAGAGGTGAATCCGCATGTCGGCCGTGATTTCGTCGAGGTGCCGTCGCGCGAGGATGTCCGCTTCATCGGCGGTGACGGGAAAGCCGAGGTATGACCAGATCTCTTCGAGCCAGCCGATCCATCGTTCCGTCGCCGACGCTCCGCGGGGGCGTGCAGAAAAGAGGGCCTGAAATTCCTTCCTGTCGCCGGGTATGATCTTTTTCAGGAGGTCAGGCTTCTCTCTTCCCGTAATCCCCAGAAGTTCCGCAAGCCCGCCGTCGATGGAACGGGCCCGCCAGAGACGGTCCGCCCGGGCGGCGTCGTGACGCATGCCCTGCCAGAGGCCGTAATAGGGTGAAAGAATAAGCGAGAGAAAGAGATCCCGCGGCTCCTCTTCGAGGACAAAGCGCAGTGGGAGCAGGGCGGCCTGGAAGAGGGGGAGGTCGGTTACCGGCCGTCCCAGGGTGATGTTGAACCATTGCGTGCCCCGGGGAGGATCGCCTCCCGTGATGTCACGGAGCACCCTTTCAAGGCTGTTGCGGCATACGCCGAGGTTGGGGACGATGACGCCGATCCGGTGAAGGGGCGTTGACTCGGCGTCCTCTACCAGGCGGTCGACCAGATAGAGTCTTTCCTGTTCCGGGGAGGGAAGGGTGACGGTCTCCATGGTCCCCGGTGCATTCCCTGCCATCTCCATATGCGTGCAGGTAGAGAGGGCGGTCAGGATCTCCAGAAGTCCCTCTTCTATCGGCGACGGTGAATCGAATCCTGCCAGCGATATGGTGCCGGGACAGGAAAGGATCCCCTCTGTGAGAGCCCGGCCTACCCGGAGCGGCAACTCGGCTTCATGAAAAAAACCCTCCCTGCCGAGTGTCCTTTCGAAAACACGGCAGATTTCACGCCGCCACTCCACGAGAGGCGTGGAGGGGGGACCGTCGAAGGGGTTGATCCTGTGACGTATCATCGTGTCGTATGTGTCATCAAGGAGCCTGTACAGGGGAAGATCGTCCTCGAGGGGCGAAGGAGGCGGAATGCGCCGGGCCAGCGTTTTCCAGAGGTGCAGCCGTTTCAATTCCGGTGCAGGGATGTATTCGGGCCACGTTTCGGACCAGCTCCGGGAAAGCCACGCGTTGAGGGTCATGGCGGGAAGTGCTTCCCATGCCCGCCTTCCTTCCTGCATTGAAGAGAGGCGGAACCGGTGACGCAGTCTCCGGGCGAGCCGTCCGGTGGATGTGAGGTAGAGATGATCAAACTAGCACTTTGTGGATTAATTTCATGTGCCGTTAAATAATAAGGAATGGCTAATTTAGACGAACCAGGAGCTTTGGTAAATAATTTATCTCCTTTTTTAATGCTTT
>CAYTUH010000043.1:0-9527 GCA_964441165.1 uncultured Syntrophaceae bacterium | reverse complement strand
GAGATGGGGACATGAATGTTTCCGGTGCTCCCTGGGGCTCTTCGACTCCCGTGGCTGTTACGTTCCGTTCTGCCTTATCAGATCGACTATTGCGGGAAGTGCTTCCCCCGTCTTCATGGGGATGTAGAGATCGGTTATGGACGAAAAGGCATTTTCCGTCGGATTGATCACAATGATGCGCGCGCCCGCTTTCTTCGCTTCCATGGGGAAAGAGGCCGCCGGATATACCACGCCCGACGTTCCCAGCACGAGCATGACGTCGCATTTCCCCGAAACCTCGAAGGCCCGGGGGAGGTCCTGGACAGCTTCACTGAACATGACCACGTCGGGCCGGCTGATGAACCCGCAGGCGGGACATTTCGGCGCCAGCGTCGTCAGGGCATCGAGCGTGAAGGCGGTCAGTGCCGTCAGTCCTGTTCTTGTTTCCCCTATGAGCTGTTTCCGATCATACGTGCTGACGGTCTCACAGGCAAGACATTTCATCCTGAAAAGATTGCCGTGAACCTCTATGACGTCGCTATTCCCGGCTTCCTGGTGGAGGTTGTCGACGTTCTGTGTGATGATCGTCGTGAGTATCCCCATTGCTTCCAGGTCCGCAAGGGCGGTGTGGCCGGGATTGGGTGATGCCTGTTCGAAGGAGTCGAGCAGCTCCAGGAAAAGCGGCAGAAGGACGGCGGCCTTTCTCTCGAGGGTGTTCACGAGTCCCGCAGGCGTTCCCACTTCGATCGGATCGATGCGGTCCCAGAGCCCTCCCGCGTCACGAAAGGTTGCAATGCCGCTCTCGGCGGATATGCCCGCTCCGCATGATGCAACGGCACGGGATGCCTTCGCGAGGATTGACGCCGCGATCTGAAGGTCCACGGTGGTCGTCATGACGGATCTCCTTTTGTCGGTGATTTTCGGTATGACATCGTTGTCCCGTTCCTCATTCTCCGGGCGTTTCCCCGATTGCCAGCGCGGGCTTTCCCGACCTCCTCTGGATATAGAGAAGATTGTCGCTGCCGTGGACGATGCGTATGCGAAGGGTGTTGTCGTTTTCCGCCCTGATATACCCCTCCGAGAGGAGTGTGCCGAGGTGGAGGGCGTAGCTGCCGATAAACCGGGGCCGTGCCGTGGTTCCTTCCTTCCAGGAGAGGTGGAGGTAGAGGGGGTCCTGCCACCGGGGAACGACGATATGATAGTGACGTTCGAACTCGTCGTTGCCCGTCCAGTGACGGTTTTTCTGGAGAAGCGACCCCTGTTCGATTCGTGTCGCCAGGTGACTGAACTGATCGAGAGGATATCGTTCTCTGCGCATGGTGCTGCCTCGCCGGCTCTTTCTATGCGTTAACGCTGTCTCCGCCGCTCGACGCCGACCCCGGGGTCCGTGAATCATCGAGAAGGGCGGGGGCGATGCCGATACGAAGGGAGCGGTCGTCGAACAGGCATTCTGCGAGAGATGGTTCCATTGAACCCTCTTGCCCGGCATCGGTGTCTGAGAAACATGTCTGAAACAGGCGGTCCGATGTGCCTGTGAAATGACCGGTAACGAACCGTACTTTATGCAATACCTCCGCTTCTGTCAAAACAAAAGAGTGCCGTGAGGGTGAAAGGGCGAACCGGGCGCGGCCCGCCATTCCGGATGATTCCGCGCTACCCTTTTTCACGCGACCGGTTGAAGTAATCCCGGATAATGTCCCTGTGGTCGAAGACGATCGGTTCGGGAAGGGAGTCTTCCGAGAAAATCCCCACTTCGGCTGCATCATCGGCGGCGCGGGGCGTCCCCGCTGCCCTGGCGATATAGACCGTCGAAATCGTGTGGTGACGGGGATCTCTGTCGGGCTTTGAATAGGTATGCATCTGCTCTGTCAATTCCACATCGAGCGATGTCTCCTCCTTCGCTTCCCGCAGGGCAGCCCTTTCGAGCGATTCCCCGTAATCGACGAACCCGCCGGGGATCGCCCATCCGAGAGGGGTATTTTTCCGCCGTATCAGGATGATGTGCCCCTTTCCGATTTCGATTATTATGTCCACCGTCGGCACCGGGTTCCGGTAAACCTCAATTTCTGTGCCACATTTCGGGCATGGTTTTGTTGCGATGACCGCCATGGGAACTCCTTGAAGATGGATTTGAATGGAACAATGACGCTATATTGAGTGACGGCCGGACAATTGTCAAGATGGGAATTACTTGACAATTGAAGGTTATTTCATTAGCCTATGCACCGACAAGAAATGAGGGGGGCCAATGGCAGGCGTATTAATAATAACTCACGGTAATTTAGGCAGGGAACTGCTGAATGCTGCCGAACTGATAAAAGGCGAGCTGAAGAACGTAATTCCTATTTCCATCGATGCGACCAGGAGTGTCGACGATATGAAAAAGGAAATCACCACGGCAATGAAAAAGGCCGACGGCGGCAAGGGTGTCCTCATTCTGACGGACCTTTTCGGCGGAACGCCGTCGAACATTTCTCTTTCATTTCTCAAGAAGGGGAAGGTCGAGGTGGTGACGGGCGTGAATCTGCCCATGCTGCTGAAATTGTCCGAAACGAGGCAAAAGGAGAAGGACCTCGCCGAATTTGCGAATTATATAAAGGATTATGGAAGGAAAAACATTTACCTCGCCACGGAAGTGCTGAACAGGAAAGTGGGCGACTGACGGAACGGCCCGGCGCATCCTTCCAACGTAATGAATGAATTCCATCCTTGTACGGGTTGATAACAGGCTTGTCCACGGGCAGATCCTTGAGGCATGGGTTCCCTATTGCAGTGCCGCGCGCATCGTCATCCTGAATGACGAGGTGGCGGGCGATCCCTTTCGCGAGTCCGTCATACGAATGGTAGTACCCAGCGATATCGAGGTACAGGTGTTCCCGGTGGAGCGGTTTTCCCGGAAATTCAATGCCGATGAGTGGCGTGACCGGCACACGATCGTATTACTGAAAGATATCGATGATGCACTCAAGGCGTTCCGGGCGGGCTTTGTCTTTGACCGGTTGAATATCGGTAACGTCCATAACGAGAACGGAAAATGCTGTATTACATCGTCGATTTACTTGAGTGACGACGAAAAGAACCTTTTACAGGAATTGACCGGCGCGGGAGTAGCGGTGGAACTGCGCTGTATCCCCAAGGACAAACCCATCGACTTCCGCAGACTGTGAGTGGGCGGATGCAATCCTAAGGACCCTGCAAGGGTAAAACCATGTGGCTTGAATCAGTCGGAGTGGCGCTTGTGGGCGGTCTGATCTGTCTCGACAGAAATCTCCTGCAGGTCATGATTTCGAGACCGATCGTTGCCGGTCCGTTGACGGGCCTTTTGCTGAACGATTTCTCGGCGGGTCTTGTGGCGGGAGCCCTCATCGAACTGCTCTGGATCGACCGGTTGCCTATCGGTTCATATGTTCCCCCCAATGACTCGATGACGGCCATACTCATTACGGCTTCATCGATTCTTGCGGGTGCGCAGGTGGGCCGGGTCAGCCCCGAGATCATGACGCTGGCCATCGTACTGCTCCTTCCCGTCGGACTCCTGGGACAAAAGATCGACACCCTTATTACCATAAAGAACAACCAGTTGTCTCACCGGGCCATCGCATGTGCACGGAAGGGCGATGCGAGGGGCATATCACGCATTCACTTGACCGCCATTGCGCGGGCCTTTCTCCTGAATGTCGTCCTGCTCTTTGTGCTGCTCATTGCCGCCGTTGCCGTCCTCCGGTGGCTCTTCCCCCTCCTCTCCGATGCCGTGCTGCAGGGACTCCGGTATATGTATATATTCATTCCCGTTCTCGGGATTGCCGTGGCCATCAACACAATCAAGGTGCGGGGCGTCGTGCCGGTCTTTTGTGTCCTCTCCCTTATCCTTGTCGTAATAACGGAATGCCTGTAGGGAGCAGCGTCTTCAATGAATTACACCCGGACCCCTCTTTATTCAAACGATGTCTGCATTCGGCCCATGACGACGGATGACCTGACGGCGGTCCTTGAGATCGAAAAGGAATCCTTCCCCACCCCATGGACGGAGGGAATGTTCCGGGAAGAGCTCGGTCTGCCCTTCTGCCACGATCTCGTCGCGGCGGTGGACGATATCATCGCGGGCTACATGAGTTTTGCCGTCGTCTATGACGAGATTCACCTCAGAAACATTGCCGTTCACCGGAGCTGGAAGGGGCGTGGTATCGCATCGAAACTGATCGATGAAATGATGCGGATCGGCTCGGGGAAAGGTGCCCTGTGGGCCACGCTGGAAGTGAGAAAACGAAACGAGCAGGCGATAAAGTTATACAAAAAACTGGGCTTTGTGGTAAAGGGAATACGACCGCGATATTATACCGATACCCACGAGGATGCCCTGATCCTCTGGGCGCGAGTGTCGGGAAAAAAGAGAGGACAGAAATAAGGAAATTGAAGATGACCGCTGAATCACTTGCGCCTGCCGTTGTTCTCGCGAATCGTGAGATCGTGACGGGCCACTTTCTCATGATCCTGAAAGTGCCGACCCTGTTTCGGGAAAGCCGGCCGGGACAGTTTGTCATGATGCGCCTGCCCGGGCGCGAGGTCCCCTTCCTGGGACGACCATTCAGCATTCATGCCGTCTATTCCCGGGGCGATGATACGATGATGGAAATCATCTATCACGTGGTCGGAACCGGCACTGCCGTCATAGCGGGTCTTGGCGAAGGTGAGGGTGTTACCTTGACGGGTCCCCTGGGTCACGGCTTCGATATGCCGGCGGGCAGGAAAACCGTCGTCATCGTTGCGGGAGGAATCGGCCTGGCGCCCCTGGCATTTCTGGCGGAACGCTGCCGGGAGGGTTTTACGGGAAAGGATGAGCGCCTTATCTGCTATGCCGGGTTCAGGGATTCAACGCATGTCTATGGTATGGAGCGCTTCGAAGCGGCCTGTTCGGAGATAAAGATCAGCACCGATGACGGAAGCAGCGGATATCACGGCCCCATCACCGCACTGTTTCAGGACGATATACGATCCTACGGCAGCGACGATACGATGGTCTGCGCCTGCGGGCCCTTCGCCATGCTGGAAAGCCTTGCCCATATCGTGCGGCGCCATTCCATCCCGTGCCAGGTATCGATGGAGGAACGAATGGCCTGCGGCATCGGCGCCTGCCTGGGCTGTGCCGTTGAAGCCGCATCGAAAAAGAAGCAGTACCTGCGGGTCTGCAAGGAGGGCCCCGTCTTTGATGTCAACGATCTTGCCTGGAGGTCCCGTGGAAGTGAATAGCACGCCCAACATGACCGTCGATATCGGAGGCCTTGCCCTTAAAAATCCCGTCATGACCGCCTCGGGGACCTTCGGGTACGGTGAGGAGTTCGCCCCCTTTGTGGATCTGAACGGGCTTGGTGCCATCGTGGTCAAGGGTCTCTCCCTCGAGCCGCGCGCGGGCAACCCGCCGCCCCGGATCATGGAAACGGCGTCGGGCATGCTGAACACGGTGGGGCTCGAAAACGTAGGCGTGAGCGCCTTTATAAGAGATCAACTTCCCTTTCTGCGTGAATATGACGTTGCCGTGGTCGCCAACATCTTCGGCGAAACCCTTGACGAGTATGTAAAGGTTGCCGAGATCGTGGGCAATACCGACGGTGTGCATGCCATTGAACTGAACATATCCTGTCCGAACGTAACCCGGGGGGGGATTGATTTCGGCATCGATCCTGTCTTGGCCGGGAGGATCACGGAAGCCGTCAAAGCGGTTACGGGGGTGCCCCTGATCGTCAAGTTGACGCCGAACGTGACGGACATCACCGAAATCGCCCGGAGTGTCGAGGCGGGTGGGGCCGACGCGCTGTCACTGATCAATACCCTGAAGGGCATGTCCGTGAATATTGAAACGAGACGTCCCCATCTGCGCAACGTGACGGGCGGATTGTCGGGCCCGGCGATCAAGCCGGTGGCACTCAGAATGGTCTGGGAAGTGGTCCGTTCGGTGTCGGTTCCGGTTATCGGTATCGGCGGCATCATGAACGCGGCCGATGCCGTTGAGTTTCTCATCGCCGGTGCGACGGCCGTTCAGGTCGGCACGGCAAACTTTGTCAATCCCCGTGCCGCCGGGGAAATATGTGAGGGCATCGAGGACTACATGCGGCGCCAGGGGGTATCATCCATACAGGATTTGACGGGGACACTCCGTATCGAGTGAGCTGTCTCTGCGGCGGTCGCTGCGAGGCGCCTGCCGCCGTGATATATATGCGTTCTTGACAGGAACCTGTCATTTGTCTATAGGTTCTTGTATGCACGAAACAAAATGAACGTAGTGAAAAGGAGGGAGTGAGATGAAAAAGGTTTTCTTCGTCGTTTTTCTGGTACTGTTGTGGACGGTCACCGGCGCCGTGGCCGGCGAACTGAAGGTAGGGGACAAGGCCTCCGACTGGTCCTTCAAGGATTCCGACGGAAATGTCTTCACCATGGAATCATGGGCCGGGAAAGTCCTGCTCGTGAATTACACCGATCCCGACGAGTCCGATCTGAATGAGCATTTCACGGAAGCCATGAAAAAAGCCAAGGATGACGGACTGCTCAAAGAGGAGACCTACAAGGGTATCGGCATTGCCGACTGCAAGGCGACATGGAAACCCGACGTGGCGATCCGGGTCATCGGCGGCATGAAGGCGGAAAAATACAAAACCACGATCCTCTACGACTATGACGCTGAACTGCGTGAAGCCTGGGGGCTCGAGAAGGATACCGCCAACGCGGTTATCCTCGACAAGAACAGGATCTGCAGGGCCATCATCAAGGGGCGCGTGCCCGATGAGCAGGTAGCGCCGCTGGTGCAGCTGGCCATCGAACTCCAGGGTCAATAAACATACTCGGGGTCAGGTCTTGATTCTTGAATTCAGGCATGCCTTATTTTCCATATCGATCAGTACATTCACAGTTCAAGACCTGACCCCAATATTTTGGAATGATGAACAATCCATGGGACGGGGTGCGTTCCTCATACTCCCTGCGGGGTCGGGAACAGGTACTCGCTCCTGAGGTCCGCCCATGGGGCGGCGGCATTATTATTTCTTGAATAAGGAGGTAGTGTGATGAAACGGTTTGTGGTTGCGGGTATCCTTCTTTCCATTATTGCCTTTGTGGTCCCTGCCTGTGTGATGGCGCAGGATTTTATCGCGGAAGCCGATCTGCTGTTCAACCAGGGCGGTCTCGAAAACTATCAGAAAGCCATTGATCTCTATAAAAAGGCACTGCAGGCGAATCCCGGAAGCTTCGAGGCGAACTGGAAATGCGCCCGTGCCTGTCGGTGGTACGGCGAGGAATCGAAGCGGCAGGCCGTGAATGACTGGGAAGATATCTGTAAAGTGTACGGAAAAGAGGGCATGAAATACGCGGAAAAGGCCATGGAACTTGAACCGAACAGGCCGGAAGGATTCTTCTGGTATGGAACCTGTGTGGGGATCTATTCCGATGGCGTGAGCATCATCACGGCCCTGAGAGAAGGCCTGAAGGACAAGACGCAGAGCAGTTTCGAGAAAGTGTATCAGGTTGATAAAAAGCATGAAAATGGTGGTGCCGTCCTTGCCCTCGGCCGATTCTGGTCCGTCCTCCCCTGGCCGCTCAAGGATAATGACAAGGCCCTCGAATACTTTGCCGAATACGAGCAGTATGACCCGAACAATCCCGACTGGCAGGTCTATTATTCGGAAGTGCTCATCGACGAGGGGGGAAAGAAAAACAAGGCAAAGGCGGGCGAACTGATCGAGAAGGCCCTGAAGTCAGACATCAAGTGGTGGAAAGACTGGGCGCAGCGCCTGAAAAAAGATCTGTAAGAAGCAGTTTCGGCTGGGTTAGAAAAGCGCCGTTCCCGTGAGCGGCGCTTTTCTATTTGCGAAAAAGCGGAGTGCCAAAGTGGCAAAACGCCCCGCAAGGGGCGGGTAACTTTGAACATTTTAGCTTCGAACTTGAAACTGTTTTTTAGCAGGCACAGAGGTACAGAGGAAAACAGGATCCCGGATATCCGCCTGCAGCGGATTCCGGAATGACATAATTGACGCGTGAAATTCTTTCGTCTTTTTTTACTGAACGCTGACTGCTGACAGCTGAAAGCGTTTATTCTTATTCACCGTTTCGATGTCGTGTCGAGAAGTTCTCCCGCCCGGTAGGAACTGCGGACCAGGGGGCCGCTCGCAACGGCCAGGAAGCCCATTTTCAGGGCCGTCTCTTTCCAGAAGTCAAATTCTTCGGGTGAGACGTATCGCGCCACGGGAATGCTGGTATTGGTGGGTTGAAGATACTGGCCCAGCGTCACGATATCGCATCCTGCCGAACGCAGGTCCCAGAGCGTGACGGTGATTTCTTCCGACTCCTCCCCCAGGCCGAGCATGAGACCCGACTTGGTGATCATGTCCGAATCAAGATCCTTCACCCGGCTCAGCAGATCAAGGGAACGAGTGTACCGTGCACCGGGCCGAACGTCGGGATAGAGGCGTTCCGCCGTCTCAATGTTGTGGTTGAATACGTCGGGCCGTGACTTCACCACGGTGCGGAGGGCGGCTATCTCTCCCCGGAAATCGGGAACCAGGACTTCTACTGTTGCCGGCGACAGGTGTGACCGGATTTCATTGACCGTCGCCGCAAAGTGGGCCGCACCGCCGTCGGGGAGATCGTCCCGGGTAACGGACGTCACCACTACGTGACGGAGATGCATGGTTCCCGCCGTTTCTGCAACGCGGCGGGGTTCTCCGGGGTCCGGCGCTTCCGGGTTGTCGTGCATGATCGCACAGAATCGGCAGTTGCGCGTGCACCGCTTTCCCAGGATCATGAATGTCGCCGTGTGACGGGAAAAACATTCCCAGATATTGGGGCAACGTGCCTCCTGGCAGACTGTGTGGAGGTTCTGCGATCTCAGAATAGTGCGAACTCTTTCGTATTCCGGTCCCGGAGAAAGTCCCTTCTTGAGCCAGCGGGGTTTTCCCGAGGGCGGTCTTTTCCTTGTGTGAGTCATAGGATTTTCCGTATTCCTGATCGATAGAGAGCCTACAGAACGAGGTCTTCCACAAAATCGAGAAGCTGATTGAGATTCCTGCAGGGGCGGACTTCATTGCAATAGGGCTTGTAGGCGAACATTTCGCTGTCACCCGAGTTCCACTCCTGTTCGGGGTCCGGATTCAGCCAGATGACGCGGCGGCATTTCTCGCGCATCTCGGCAAGTATCTCGTCCTCAGGGTGAAAATAGTTGGTTCGTGCGTCGCCGATAATGATCAGCGTCGTCTTCTTGTTCAGCATGTCCTTATAATCGCGCTTGAAGTGCCGGAAGGTCTCGCCGTAATCGGTGGGTGCGTAGTATTCGATATCCACCTCTTTCAGGACCTTCTCGATGGCGCGGTTTATCTCGTATTTCTCGAAAATCTCAGTGACCTCCGCCACGCCCGATACAAAGATGAAGCTGTTTACCTTCGTAAAGCATTCCTGGAGTGAGTAGAGGATGTTCAGCATGAACCGGGCCGCCGACCAGACGGAACTGGAGACATCGCAGAGGGTGACGATTTTCGCCTTCCGGGGCGGGCGCTTCCTGAAGGCGA
>CAYTUH010000042.1:10688-11718 GCA_964441165.1 uncultured Syntrophaceae bacterium | reverse complement strand
GACTTCATCCCCCTGTCCGATTTTTCCGATCTTCGGGGTGACTGCCTCATCAATACGACACCGGTAGGGATGTATGCGGGGCGCGGAGAATCCCCGGTCCCCGGACACAGTCTCGGGAACTTCACCACGGTGATGGACGTCATTTACACCCCCTTTGAGACGAGGCTTCTGAAGGAAGCCCGCCGGGCGGGATGCCGGCCAGTAACGGGACTCGACCTGTTCGTCTGGCAAGGGGCGGAACAGTTGAAGCGATGGTTCGACATCGATCCGCCGGTAGACTTCATGAAAAAGATCGTGCGGGAGCGACTGAATCATGAGAGCGATTAACAGGACAGGACCCCTTGACGCCGAGGTCTCGGTGCCCGGTTCGAAGAGCATCACCCAGCGGGCCCTGATGGCGGCGGCCCTCGCCAAGGGAACATCGGTCATCGAAAATCCTCTCGTATCGGAGGATACGGTGATCCTGACGGAAGCGTTGAGGCTGCTGGGAGTCGATGTAGTCGATGACGGAACTAACCTTGTCGTCACGGGAAAAGGCCCGGCCATCGAAAACCCCGGGAAAACCATCTTCCTTGGAAATAACGGCACCGCCCTGCGCTTTCTCACCACGATGGTCTGCCTGGGCAGGGGGACCTTCGTCCTTGACGGAAACCGCCGGCTCAGGGAACGGCCCATTCAACCTCTCATCACCGCCCTGGAGACACTGGGCATCGTTAGTCACGGAACGGGAGGCCTCCCCGTCGTAATCGAAGGGGCGGGACTCTTGCCGGGGGGAACGGTCCGGTTTAAAAGCCTCGACAGCAGCCAGTATGTCTCATCGATTCTTCTCGTCGCCCCCTATTCCTCCCGCGACATGGAGATTCAATTGCGGGGAAGCGCCGTCTCTCTGCCCTATGTCGACATGACCATCGAGGTCATGAACCGCTTCGGTGTCACGGTACGCAAAGAAGGAGAGTCCCACTTTACCGTTCCCGTGCCGCAGCGCTACCACCCCGGCACCTGTGCCACGGAAGGCGACATCTCAAGCGCA
>CAYTUH010000042.1:6993-10678 GCA_964441165.1 uncultured Syntrophaceae bacterium | reverse complement strand
GGGGACGGGTCCGGATCACGAATCTGAATCCCCGGGGCATCCAGGGCGACAGGGGATTTTTCGCGATCCTCGAGACACTGGGCGCGGACCTGACCGAAGGGGACGGCCGGATCGAAATCACCGGCGGATTATTGAGGGAAGGAACCTTCCGATTCGACATGAAGGACATGCCCGACCTGGTGCCGACCCTCGCCGTCCTGGCGGCGTACCGGCAGGGAAGGACGGAGATATGCAACATATCCCATCTTCGCAAGAAGGAGAGTGACCGCATCAGGGCCTTGTACAACGAACTCCAACGAATCGGCATCGATGCGGAGGAGCGGGCGGACGGTCTCATCATTCAGGGTGGAAGACCACGGGGGGCCGAGATTGAAACCTATGACGATCATCGCATCGCCATGAGTTTCGCCGTGGCCGGCCTTGTCACCGAGGGGATCAGCATCAAAAACGACGCCTGCGTCGCCAAATCCTTTCCCGGATTCTGGAACGAACTGGAGAAACTGTCACGATGAAACCGATCGTATTGATAGGACACCGCTGCACGGGAAAAACGTCGGGGGGGAAAAAGCTTGCGGAACGGCTGGGTTGTTCCTTCGTCGACACCGACGACATGATAGAACGCCGCACGGGCAGAACGATAGGGGAACTGGTAAAACAGGGAGGGTGGCCCCTCTTCCGAAAGGAAGAAAAAAAGGTCCTCCGGGATATGATAACAAAAGAGAACAGGGTAATCGCCACGGGCGGGGGCGTCTTCGACGACCCGGAAAACAGGGAACTGGTAAAAACATCGGGCCTCCTGATCTGGCTTACCGCCGATACGGAGACGATCATCGGCAGGATGGAGGCCGATCCAACCGGTAAGGAACGTCGCCCCTCACTCACCGGCACCACCGATGTACGGGCCGAAACAGCGGACGTTCTGGCAAGAAGGAACCCCCTCTTCGGGGAAATCGCCCATCATGTCGTCGATACCACGGAAAAGACCGTCGACGCCGTGGTTGATGACATCTGCACACTCATTCAGAAAGAGAAGGAGCTGTCATGTCGGGAAATTCGATAGGAGTCGTCTTCAGGGTCACCACCTGGGGAGAATCGCACGGCAAGGCTCTGGGCGCCGTCATCGACGGATGCCCGCCGGGAATGGAACTGCATGCATCCGACATACAGAAGGAACTGGACCGGAGAAGACCGGGAAGAGGCGGGTCGGCATCACCCCGACGCGAAGGCGATGTGGTGGACATCCTTTCGGGCATCTTCGAAGGGAAGACAACGGGAACACCCATCGCGCTTTCGATCGCCAACGAGGACGTCCGGAGTGAAGACTACGACCATGTAAGACATCTTTTCAGGCCCGGCCACGGTGACTATACCTATGAGAAAAAATACGGGATCAGGGACCACCGGGGCGGCGGCCGGGCCTCGGGCCGCGAAACGGCGGCTCGGGTTGCCGCCGGCGCAATCGCCGCCAGGATACTCGCCACGGCGGGGATCGCCGTCACGGCCTATACCATCGCCCTGGGCGGCATTGCCACGGCGGTGAGGGATCTCGCAGAGGTCCCGCGGAACCGGCTCTTCTCCCCCGACGGGGACATCGTCCCCCAATGGGAAGAAGCGCTGGCAGCAGCACGTGAACGGGGCGACTCTCTGGGAGGCATCGTGGAGATCCGCGTCACCGGCTGCCCTGCCGGGCTGGGTGAACCGGTCTTCGACAAGATCGATGCGGACCTGGCAAAGTCATTGATGAGCATCGGCACGGTGAAGGGCGTCGAGATCGGCGCGGGTTTCGAAGCGGCGGACATGTGTGGTTCCGAATGCAACGACGCCCTCACGCCGGTGGGGTTCGTTACGAACCATGCCGGGGGAATCCTGGCGGGAATCACCAATGGTGAGGAAATCCTGCTCAAAGTGGCCTGCAAGCCCATCGCCTCCATTGCACGCCCCCAGCAGACCATCGACATCCACGGGAACCCGGCATCCCTGACCATCGGGGGACGGCACGATGTATCCGTCATCCCCCGCATCATACCCGTCTGCGAGGCTATGACCCGCATCACGCTGGCGGATCACCTGTTGCGGCAGCATGCAACGGGACGATTCCCGGGAATTGGTCCCCATCGAAAGGACTCGTCGGGAGGTCCGAGATGAAAGACATCCAGGTCGGGCTCATCGGCGGCACCGGAGGCATGGGTGAGTGGTTCGCCCGCTTCCTTCGACAGGAGGGATACACCGTTCACGTCTCGGGACGAAACAGGGGAATGACGAGCCGGGAGATGGCCGCGGCCTGTTCCGTCGTGATCGTGAGCGTTCCCATCGCCGCCACCTGTCAGATCATCAGAGAGGTGGGACCCTTTATGAAAAAGGAATCCCTGCTCATGGATCTTACCTCCCTCAAGGAGGAACCGGTAAAAGCCATGCTGGCATCCTCCCGGTCCGAGGTGATAGGCCTCCATCCCCTCTTCGGACCATCGGTACCGTCAATGACAGGACAGAACATCATTCTCTGCCCTGCCCGCACCCTGCAGTGGCACTCCTGGCTGCGAGAGCTTCTGGAAAAAGCAGGGGCCCGCGTCACCGAGACGACACCGGATCGGCACGATGAAATGATGGCCCTCGTCCAGGGATTGACACACCTGAACACGATCGTCATGGGGCTTATTCTCGACGAGACCGGTGGGGACCGCAGGGAGCTTGAAGCGTTCTCGACGCCCACATTCAGAACGAAAGGCGCCCTTATCGAAACGATATTCAGAGGCAACCCGGGACTCTATGCGGAAATCATTACCGGCAACCCTCATATGGAACAGGTCACCGCGCTTTACGAAAAACATCTCGGCAAGATGATGCACCTGATTAAAAAGAAGGATAGGGCGGGCATCGTGGGGCTGATTGCCGGGGAAAAGCAGCACTCTAAGTAGAGACCCGGAATCAGAAAAAGCAGGTGATTCTGTGGTCCCGGAAGAGGCTCCATGCATTTTCCCCTTGACAACTCAAAAAGCTTCCTGTTAGGAAGATGGGCTTTCAAGAATGCTCTCAGGGGCCGTTAGCTCAGTTCGGTAGAGCAGCGGACTTTTAATCCGTTGGTCAGGGGTTCAAATCCCCTACGGCCCACCAGAAAACATAAAGGGGTTGTGACGACAGACGAGTCACAGCCCCTTTTTTTTACAACAATCCGGCCCCAATGACGGTCATGCCTGCACGCCCGTCACCGGAGCAATATCCTTTCATGCCATACCGTATCGATGAACCACCCCCCGCCCTCATCCTCTCCCGATGAAGAGACATCGGAGGCACTGATGCCGAATCCCAGGGGGTCGCGAATGTCCCGTTCCGCGGGATTCCTGTCATAGTCTCCGTTGTCGGTGATATGGATCGTTGCCACGGTCCTGTCGCCGTTGAATTCAACCCCGTCTCCTGCACCTCCCGAGATGACATCGCGGCTGAAGTCGAACCATCCCCGTGAATCGTCATATTTGAAAAACCTGTAGTGCTGCGGGGCCGCTTCACTCAGATAGATGACGATCACCGCCTGGTCGCCGGGGGAATCCACTTCAATCTCCACATCGATCAGACCGTATCTGAGATCTTCCGGCGCACCGTCGAGAAGGGCGACCACGGTGTGATCGAGGGCCGTCAGACCGGTGATGGTACCTTCAAGCGCCCCTATTTCCAGATGGGCCTCCCTCCA
>CAYTUH010000042.1:6406-6983 GCA_964441165.1 uncultured Syntrophaceae bacterium | reverse complement strand
AGCCTGAACCGGACAGAAGCGAGCCGTTATCTCCCAGAAGCAGTTTACCGTTATGGACGCAGGGTTGGCATCTCCGGAGAGGCTCCCCTCCCAGGAGAAAAACCTGTATCCGGAATTTGCAACGGCTTCGATCTGTAATGTTGTGGCAGTACTGAAGGTATAGAGATATCCTGGCACCAGATTCTCTTCATGTTCAACAATGCTACCGCTACTTTCCGGGCTGACAAACACGGTCAGCGCACCTCCCGCGGTTCAGGCCGCCTGGACCTGACCTTGTGCAAAAAAAAGACCTGCAACGGCAATAATAAAAACGGCCGCTGCCAGGGATGTGACGCTCCTCTTCTCCGGCCCACTTTTCATGTCATTATCCTTTCGCCTGTCATACTGGTCATGGATCCCCTGGTCACGCGAGCGCTGAAAGCGCATCGACTCAATCTTGTGAAAGCCCCCTCGCCCTCCTGAGGTTTCTCCAGAAAGGCTTGAAGAGGAAACTTTTTTCGTCCAGGCCGCACAACCGTTCGAACATCGGTACGGTCACGGTAAAGGCGAGGATGTCGGGCGGCCGATACTGGCGCAT
>CAYTUH010000042.1:0-6391 GCA_964441165.1 uncultured Syntrophaceae bacterium | reverse complement strand
GGTGGTCCCGATCACGGCCTGCGGTGCGGAAAGATCCTCAAAGAGTGTCACCAGTTCCATGCAGCCCGAACCGAAGGGCGCAATGACCGCCGGCGGGTCATCGGGTCCGCTGTCGTAATTCGCACCGATCATGAGCGCACTGAACTGATCGGGATTCACAAAAAAGGTGACGGTCTTGCAGTAGTCGTACTGATCCGCCTTGAGGGGGCCAACCATGATGTGGGGATACTGCTGCCGATAGGGCCTGTGGTGGTCGAACCATTTCCCCATGAGTTCCCGCGACGATTTCAGTCCTTCACCGTCGACAAGGAATTTCAGATAGTCGTCCCGCGTTCGGGTCGTCACATCGCACATCCAGTGGCCGGCCCCGCCGCATCCGTAATTCTCCCTGGTGATATGGACCGTGTACCCTTCGAGCCACTTCTCGTAAAAGGCGAAGAGGCAGACGTGCTTCCCCGCTTCGGGATGCGCCACGGGCTCGAAGGGACGCGTATCCGGTACGTCATAGAAACCGATGAGCGGGATGTTCAGATCAATCTTGCGCAGTAATGTTGATGAATCGGGCTGCATGAAGGGTTCCTTTCTTATAAAGGAATAATGTGAACTTTCCTATACCATAACAGATATCCCATGTGCGAATAAAAGTGGCGAGGCCTTTCCCTGCCCCGGAATCGTCATGCGGTTCCCGTCACCACGGCATGTGACGGATTCAGGGCATGCCCTCACGGGCGGTACAACCTGTAAACATTCGAATAATCTTTCATTCCTGTCTTGACGTAGTGCAGAAAAGCGATTAGGTTTCGGGAGCAGAGTCTCATGTTCCAACGGGACGTAACACCCTCTTCGAGAAAGGACGGTTGCCACATGCCTGCATCCATAATGACGCTGTTTCCCTTTGTCCTCAATGGACTTGAAGCCATGAAGATACCCCTTGAAATAACCGCCGATATGGCGATGACCGATCTCAAAACGGTATCGACGGGAATGGATATTCTGAAAAACACCCACGATGCGGGAGTGAGATTATCACGTCATTTCCTGCCGCTCATGTCACCCCTGGACAGGAAATCAACCGAGTCTATTCTGGACCTCTATCGGGAAGGAACCGACTCCTTCTTCAATCTGTACAGGAGAACCGCGCTGCGTCCCTTTGTGAAATTCTACCAGGAACGGACCGGCGAGCTTGAGTTCCTCAAATTATTCACCGGCGACATCCCACAGCAGGACTGGTCCGTTGCCTACGACTCCTCGAATATTATTCTCGACCTGCCGAGCCTCCGGTTGATCGACATTTCTGCCGACGTGCGGCATAGCATCAGCAATTACACCATCGTTTTCGCACCGCGGGCGGGCCATCATTCCAATATTGCCGAGCGGGTTGCCCTTTTTCTCAGGAGTTGCGGGCTCACCCGCATGGCACTGGTCGAACAGAAATGCGCCGAAGATATCCCCCTCTATGTCGACGGCAGGCGGCACCATGAAAACTTTGAAGGACAGGTGGAACAATACGAAACAATCCTGACGTTCCTGAAGCAGAAAACCGGCTGTCCCTCCCATCTCGTCGCCATTTGCCAGCCCGGTCCCCTTCTGATGATGACGTTGATCCTGAATCCGACCCTCGGCAAAACCTTCGGATCGGCAGGGTCACCCATGCACACGGAAGCGGAGAAGGGCTTCCTCACCGATTTTGCACGGGCCATGGGAGAGCATTACATGGAAGGGCTCGACAAGCTCTTCGGACAGCGGGTCGGCGGTGAATTCGCCGGTGCCGGGAGGGAGGTCTTCGACGGACGCCTTCATGTGCTCGGCTTTTACCTTCTCGCCATGAATCTTCATACAAAAAACTTCAGGCAGCTTCTCGATGACCTCCGTCACGGGAAAAGCGAATCGGCGGAACGGCAGAAAGCTTTCTACCAGTGGTATAACTTCGTTCAATGCTTCCCCACCAGCTTCATTGAAGACACCTATCGAAAGATTTTCGTCTGTAACGAATTGATCAGAGGCAACATTGTTTTGGGCGGCAGGAAGATCGGCATCGACGACTATCCTCCGGACGTTCCGATATGGTCACTCGGGGGAAGCACCGACAACATCGCGCCGCCCCTTCAGGCGACGGCTCATATGGATCTCATCGAATCTGTCCCCGAAAAAGACAAGCTGAAGCTTATCTGTAACGGCGGACATATGGCGCTGTTCCGGTCGGAAAAGGTGTTGAAGGAGTACTACACCCAAATCGCCGATTTCATTCTCGCCCGCAGTGACCTGGAACAGGCATAGGTGTCTTTGACAGGAGGGTGTCGGCAGACACCCCGCAACTCAACATTTCAGGGAAAGGGCTCACTCTTTCTCGTCGGGGTCTTTTGTATCCTTTTTCCCGGAGGTCGTGAACTGATTGAAAAGGGAATCAAAGGGCGCAAGATTGCCCATCACCTTTTTGGCCGTCTCCGAAAAATCACCGCTCAGTTCAAGCCACTTCCTGAAGTGTGCGTCCATTTGACTTTTATAAATCAGATAGTTGTCAACGGTCTGCTGAAGGTACTTTTCGAAAAACTCTTTGAGAATGTTATCTCCATACTGTATAATCAGGTGCAAAAACGGGACCGGCAAGAGAATCTTATCAAGGCGCGCTTCTTCCACCACGATCTGGGTCAGAATAAACGCGGTCACATCATCTCCTGTCTTTGCATCGACAATCTTTACCGTTTTGCCTCCTTTGATGATATCCGCAACCTGGGTTAATGTCACATAGGCGCTCGCGCTTGTATCGTAAAGGCGCCTGTTGGCATATTTTTTAAGCACTACCTGCTCGGGCATGGCGGCAGACTCCTTTCACGGACGATGCCGTATTATTATATTGCAACATATAAGCAACAATCATTGTACAGCATATATGACCATTACCTTTATTCACATAACCTTACATCAATCAACCCACCAAGAACCGATATTGTGCAATGCAACATTTTCTCTTGACAAAACATATTCTGTTATTATATTATTGACAAACAATTAAACATCAGGAGGGTTTTTTAACATGGATAACACAAAAATTGCAAAACAAATGATTGACTTCCAGAAGGCTGCCTTCGACAACACCTTCAGCGCCATGGTGATGGTCCAGGAGCAAACTGAGAAAATGCTGGATATTGCATTGCAGCAGGCAACGTGGCTTCCCGAAGAGGGAACGAAAACCATCAGAGAATGGGTCGATACGTATAAAAAGGGCCGCGAGGATTTCAAAAAGACCGTCGACACGAATTACAAGAAAGTGGAAGATTTCTTTGCAGGCCTTGCCAAGTAAGGGGTACAGGCAACTCAACCATAAAGAAGGAGGGTTTACAATGGACCAGAAACAGGTACTCAAACAAATGATGGATTTTAACAAGGCATCCTTTGACAACAGCTTCAACGCAATGGTGATGATTCAGGACCAGGCCGAGAAGATGGTCAGCATGATGCTCGAGCAGGCAACATGGATCCCCGAGGAAGGCAGGACGGCTATCCTTAATTGGGCCGCATCCTACAAAAGCGGCAGGGAGACCTTCAAGAAGACCGTCGATGAAAACTTTAAAAAGGTCGAAGAGTTTTTCGGCGCTGCCGCAAAGCCCAAAAAGTAAATAACCACTCATCGGCAACGGGGTATGGCAGCCGGTACGCTTCCATACCCTGCCCTTGAGCTACTTCATCAACCATCTGTCGCAAAGGTGACTTCATGAACGACACCCCGAATTCGACAACCGCTTTTTATCAGTTCCTTTCCCGGTTTCCCGGAAAAATGTGGAACATATACATGCAGATGATCGACGCATCTCTCGAAAAAAGCAGGACAACGCAGCTTTACTGGGACGGCGTCCTCAGGTATTTCCATGATTTTATTGAATCCTACTGGATTGCCCTGGGTTATTTTCAGACTGCCGAACGGGAAAAGCTCCTGGACACGTCCCTCTGGCAGAATGCCACCGATTATATGGGAATCCTGCAGCTTAATCTGCAGCTTGCCTCAGGCGCGCTCACAAGCAGTTCAAAGATAATGAGCGAATATCACTTGAAGGAACTGGCGGCATCATTCTCGGCATTCATGGATACCATTATGGAGAGGGATGATAACGCCATCGCTACCCGGGCGGCACAGCAGGCTGACCTGATGGAGCGTGTCGTCCATACCTACCCCCGGGCCATCGTCGACATCAAGAATGAATACGGGTTCCATTTTGACAACGGACACTATGAAAAAACCGCAGAAACGGACCGATTTTATCTCTACCAGGTTCTCCCCCTCGACAAAAAAATCAAGGTGAAAAAACAGGGTAAACCGATACTCATAGTCCCGCCCTATGTCCTGGGAGCCAATGTACTGGCTTTTCTTCCCGGGGAGAACAAGAGTTACGTCCATAACTACGCACACCAGGGAATACCGACGTACATCCGCATCAACAAAGATATTGCCGTGACACCGGCCTTTCAGACAATGACAGGCGACGAGGATGCCGTTGACACCCGATATTTCTGCAAAATCCTGAAGAAGAAACACGGCAGAGCGGTAACGCTCAACGGATATTGCCAGGGCGGATTCAATTCCCTCTGCAACATTCTTTCCGGAGAACTGGACGGCCTCGTTGACGCGCTTATTACCTGTGTATCACCCATGGACGGAACCCGCAGCAGGGGGCTGGGAAATTTTCTCAAGTTAATGCTTCCTCAGCGGTTTAATGATCTTCGATACGGCACCAAGCGTCTGCCCAACGGGAATATCGTGGCCGACGGAAAACTGATGGGATGGGTTTACAAGCTCAAGGCCATCGAGGATGAATTCCCCATCGTCTCATTCTACCGCGACATGATCATGCTTTCCTCAAAAGACGGCAAAGAGGTAAAAATCAATAAGACCGTAGCGGCGATCCAGCACTGGCTTCGGTACGAACGAGCCGACCTTCCCATGGGAATAACGGATGTCAGTTTTAAATCCTACAATATTCCCATCACCGATGACGGCACCCTCCCCGTAACTCTGTTTGGTCGAAAGCTCAATCTGCACCGCATCGAAGAAAAGGGAATACCGTGGCTCATATGCTACGGTGAATCCGATGACCTGGTGGAAAAGGAAACGGCCCTCGCGCCGCTTGACCATATCAATGTCGAGGTGACGCCCTTTCCGAAAGGACATCTGGCAATTGCCACATCCTGGTCCAACCCGCAATCCGAATATGCACTCCATACCGTATTCGGCGAAAAGCGCCATCGGGGTCCTGTGAGATTTCACATGGACCTGGATGAATCTCAGGTAAAGGGGGGAAAGAAAAATGGATAAGAATTTTCTGATGTTCTGGGAGCAGATCTTTTCGAACTACATCAAGAAACAGGAACAGATGGAAGAGGTGGCTTCGTGGATTCACCAGGGGTTTAAAGGGTTTGAAGATATAACGGAACTCTTTCAAAAGGCTTACGGCCTTGATCGCTTAAGTGAATCGACGTCGGATTACCTGAAAATGTGGGAGCAGTCAGTAGAGGATTTTCAAAAGTCCTTTTCCAATTACCTCTCTGTGCTGGGGGTCGTTCCGAAGCAGGAATACATGCGCCTCGTCGCAAAATATGAAGACATGAAGAAACAATTGGCCGACCGGGACGAAACCGTCGCCCATATGAAGCTGCTTCTCGACAGCAAGCATCTCGATCAGGAACAGATTCAGCTCGGCTACCAGGAGCTGATTAAAAAGCAGACCGGCGAATTTCAGGAATTATTGAAGAATGTCGTTACCTTTTTCCCTCCGGAGGAGCCGGAGAAGAAAAAAACGGCCCTATCGAAAGGCGCAGGAACAAAGAAAAGAAGCGGGGCACCGTCGAAGTCAAAGAAGTGACGATAAGACGCTCCTCTTTACCATTGCATATTCTACCGCTCAGACCTTTTCCGCGGACTGACGATCGCCTCACCGTCAAGCACCATGGTCCCTTCCTGGTTTTCGCAGGTGGTCCTCAGACGGACTCGGTTTTTCTCCTCCACGATCTCCACCACTTCGACACGGGCCGTTATGGTATCCCCTATCCTGACCGGTGCAAGGAACCGCAGATCCTGTTTCATGTAAATGGAGCCCGGTCCAGGCAACTGTGTCCCCAGGACGGCCGAAACGAAACCGGCCGCCAGCATGCCGTGGGCAATCCGCGTCTTGAAAAACGTATGCGATGCATAGGCTTCATTCACATGGGCCGGATTCAGGTCACCCGTAATGCCCGCATAGAGATAAATATCGGCCTCGGCAACCGTCTTGGCAAATTCGGCCGTTTCGCCCACTTTCAATTCATCGATGCTTTTCCCGTTCATTTCACACCACCTCCCGTCATGACAGGTTTTTCTCTCACTTTACGGCCCCCTGGAGAAAAGGCTGTGTCCGACCCA
>CAYTUH010000041.1:5658-11776 GCA_964441165.1 uncultured Syntrophaceae bacterium | reverse complement strand
CCCGCCTCCCGTGCCCTTCGGGCACCTTCACCGAACATTTCGACCAGGTACTTGATTTCCGTGGTGGAAACTACTTTCGGTTCAATACCCGTAATGGGACTCGGATTGGGTGATGCCGCCACGGGATTGTGCGCATCGGCACGCCCTCTGCCGACATTGATTTCCAGGGCAATCTTCGCTCCCGCGTCGTGGACGGCTTCCACCAGTCCACGCAGGCCCGGGATAAAACTGTCGTTCATGATGGACAGGCGATCATCTATCTGCGGGGTGACATAGGCCGCTTCAATGACGATCAGGCCGATTCCGCCTTCCGCCCTTCTTCTGTAATAATTAATAAGTCTCTCGGTGACACAACCATTCTCGCTGAATCGCGTCACCATGGGAGGCATTACTATCCGGTTCTTGAGCTTCAGCCCGCCGATACGCCCTTCATTGAACAGATATGTGTCTTTACCGTTTTCCACAGGGTTTATCCCTATCTGCCGAGTTCATCGATCAGGACCGGCAATACTACCTGAAAGTCTCCGACTATTCCGTAATCGGAATACTTGAATATGGGGGCCTCGGCATCCCTGTTTATGGCCACGATGCATTTCGATCCGAGAACGCCCGTGATGTGCTGCGTCGCCCCCGACACGCCCACGGCGATGTAAAGATCAGGACCCACCACCTTCCCCGTCTGACCGATATAGGTCTTTTTCGGGACCCATCCCTCGTCGCAGGGTACCTTCGTCGCACCGACAAGACCGTTCAGTATGTCGGCCAGATTCTTGACTTGCGACAGGCCGTCGGCCCCGCCGATGCCACCGCCGGCACAGACGATCACCTTCGCATCTTCAAGCTGAACGCCCTCTTCCTCCGTTACGGTCTCAATGAGCTTCGTTCCCGACGATACACCGGAAGATTCCACATCGATCTCTTCCAGACGCCCCGTCGCACCTTCCGCAGGTTCGGCGGCGATAAAGGCTTTCTGTTTTATCGTCACGACATGGGGAAAGGCACATATTTCATAGGTGGCGATTGCCTTGCCGCAATAGGCCGCTCTCGAGAAAAACACGGTCTTCTGATCGTTCACGTGCGCATCATTGCAGTTTGTCAGCAGACTCGCTTCCAGCCGTGCCGCAACAGAAGGAGCATAGGCATTGCCCTTGTCTGACCCGCCCAGGAGGAGCAGCATCGGCGCGATTGTTCTTACCGCCCCTTCCAGCAGGCTCACATTTTTCCTGTGGTCTCCGTCGAGGAATGAGGCACCTTTGGCCCTGTACACCACGTCGACGCCGCAGGCTGTTATCTCCTGAACCTGCGAATCGTCTATGCTTTCATCCAGAATCAGCGCACCCAATTCCTGATCCAGCCCGTCGGCCAGTTTTCGTCCGGCAGCAATGAGCTCGTAGGAAATGGGGGCGACGGCACCGTCCCTCGTCTCGATCAATATTACTACATTCTTGAAATCACTCATTTTAAGCCCTCTATCCGCATGTCTATGCTACGCGATTAATCTCTTGATTTCTTTTGCCAGTTTCACGCTTCCCTCTTTCACATCGACATCGTCAAACAACCGGCACTGTCTCTCATAGTCCGCTATGTCAAGAGACGTCAGTCTGATCCGATCGTTGAAACGGTCACAGACGGCACTGTCGAGGTCCAGATCATCACCCGTCCAGACCGTTATCGGTTTCCGTGCCGCCATGATGATTCCCATACCGGTCGGCAAGCGCGGTTTCTCATCGAGGCCGTACGCCGTAACGAGCACCGGCGTGGCGGCCTGCCAGATTTCGAACCCGTTTTCCGTTTCCCGTTCGGCCCGGATACCGTCTCCGTCGACGGCAACGCTTCTGACGGCCGGAATCACGTCGATCCCCAGGTTCATGGCGATCAGGGAGCCCGTCACGCCGCGATCCCAGTCGGATGCTTCCCGTCCGCACAGGATGAGATCGTATTCGCCGATTTTCCGAATGGCCTGGGAAAGCAGGTATGCCGTTCCGAACCCGTCCACATCGGAAGCACCGTCCGACTTGATCAGGACGCCTTCATCGGCTCCCATGGCGATGGCATGACGCAGGACATCGAAGTCCTCATTGTCGGAAGCACTGACTGCCGTGATCTTTCCGCCATGAGCTTCTTTCACGCGTACGGCAAGTTCGACGGCTTCCTCATCAAAGGGACTTATCACGGGCGGAATTCCTTCGGGACGCGCCACCGTGTTCGATTCCCTGTTTATCTTGAATTTAGACAGCGGTAATTCCGGATCCAGGATTTGTTTAACGCAAACGATTATGTTCATATTCTCTACCCATCCTTAGACTCTCATTGTTATTTTCATGTGACTACGCACTACAAGATGCCTCCCCGTAGTGGAGAGCGAGGTTCCGTTCAGCCAAACTCATAACAGATTCCAAACCCACCACGGGGAAGCATCCATTTGATGCTGCCTCTCGGACAGATAATGCGGCAGCTTCCGCATTCCAGACATCCCTCATAGGCATATATCATTTTTCCATCGGCCGACTGTTTGAAGCATTCCGCCGGACATCCGACGATGCATGGCATATCGACACAATCCTTGCATATATCCTCATCGATCGAGATGTGCGATTCACTGTCAATGATGTATTTGTTCTTTCCCAGCTTATCGTCTATTTTGAGAATCATAGTGCCTTCACCATTCTAAGAACATCTTTTGCCATTGAAACCATGCCCACCTTGTTACCCAGTTCATTCCAGACAACACGATACAGATTCTGACGGGCTTCACCCTTCCCATACATGATGGCGGACATCAGATTACACATCAGTTCGGGATACTCATCGTAGATTCGTGTGTTCTCCAGGGCATGGGGTGCATCACGGAAGGTTTTCAAATCTTTCAGCACAAAACTGCTCTTCAGCAGGTCCTCATACTGTGCGAGTGACTGCGCCGAATAATTGTTTTTCTCCCTGCACATCAGATAGGTCTCGGCGGCTTTGATCCCTGAGGCCACGGCGTAGTTGGCGCCGTCCAGTATGAGCCCCGTCCCCACGACCATTGCGGCGGCATCACCGGCAATCATCAGCCCGTCGGTGTATAACTTCGGCATCATGTTCACACCGCTCACCGGGATGAGATGGGCCGAATACTCCGCCAGTTCTCCCTCCTTCAGGAGGCTCTTCACCGGCTGTTCGTTCTTGAACTTCTCAAGGACCTGGTTGCAGCTGACCTTATGCTCTCCAATGGCGCTCAATTGAATGACCGCACCGACGGAGATGCTGTCACGATTCGTATAGATGAACGCTCCGCCCGGCATTCCGTCACTGAAGGTACCGACGAACTGCCAGGCCACACCCTCACCCGTGTCCAGGTTGAACCGGTCTTCGATAACTTCGGGGGGCAGCTTGATAACCTCTTTCACACCCTGCTTGACCTGGTCCGGTGTTCTCACGGTACTCCGCAGACCCGACTTTTCCGTCAGGTTCGCCCGCACGCCCTCACAGAGAATAACCACATCCGACATGAAGACTTCGGTGTTCGATACCACGCCGCATACCTTGCCGTCTTCCCAGTAGAGATCGGTCACATCGATACCGCTCGCCACGATGGCACCCGCCTTCGTCACGCTGTCGGCAAACCATTTATCGAACCGGGCACGCAGCATGGTGAAACTCTGGTGATGCGGCTCCCCGCTGTCCCGTGACTCATAGTTGAAGGAAAAACTCTGACCGCTGTGCATGAACGTATAGGTATGACGGACGATTTTTCTCTCGAAGGGCGCCTGATCCCAGATTTCGTGAAGCAATTCAGGGAGCAGGTTCCCGTAATAGGCACCGCCCCACATGTTCTTCGCGCCCACATACTTGCCCCGTTCCAGCAGCAGCACATTGCAGTTACTCCTGGCCAGCTTATAGGCGCAGGACAGCCCCGATAAGCCTCCACCTACGATTATGACATCAAATTTGGGTTCCATGAAATATCACCTTGACAATGCATTGATATTCAGGATGTTTCGTCCAATCGTCATCTTGTGGACTTCATTCGTGCCGCCGGGTGCCAGGAAGCCGAGTATCTCCCGATGCAGCCTGCTGATCACATAGTCGTCAAAGGTCCCATATCCGCCATGGAGTTTGATCCCCTCGGTAGTCACCCTGATGGCCATTTCCGTTGCAAAGAATTTTGCCATGGAGGTTTCCTTTACATAGGGAAGCCCGCTGTCTTTATTGAAAGCCGCGCGATACGTCAGCAACCGTGCCGCATCAATATCGACGGCCATCTCCGCGATTTTTTCCTGAATTAACTGGAAACTTCCGAGTGGTTTGCCGAATTGGTTCCTTTCGAGCACATAGGTACTGCAGATGTCCAGGCACCGTTGTGCAACGCCGACGCAGTAAATAGCCATGGCGAGCCTCATATTGTTGATGCCGCCAAGTGCCAGCTTGAGTCCCTTCCCCACCTCATTCACGAGGTTTTCCCGGGGTACGCGGCAATCCGCCAGCCTGATCTGTGCCAGATCATCGCTGGGCAACGCTTCCCAGTCGAGATGGGCGGCTGAGAACCCCGGCGTACCTCGCTCAACAAGTATCAAGGCCAGCCCCTTGTGACGGAGCGACTTATCGGTCTGGGCCAGCACGATCGTCATGTCTGCCACGCTACCGTTGGTAATGAAGACCTTGCCTCCGTTCAGGAGGTATGAATCCCCGTCGAGAACGGCCGTGGTCTGAATGTTTCCGCCATCGCTTCCCGCTTCCGGCTCAGCCGCAGCCATGGCATATATCTTCTCCCCCCTGCACATGGGGGGAAGATATTTCTCTTTTTGAGCATCGTTTCCCGCATCAACCAGGATGGACCCCGGCAGCATTGCGTTCTGCGTTATTGCCGCGACGGACAGACTGCCCCACGCAAGCTGCTCGCACATCACGATCCAGTCCAATGTCTTTAAACCCAGACCGCCGTACTGCTCGGGCATGAGAATTCCCAACAGCCCCAACGGAGCCATCTTCTTATAAATCTCATAGGGATATTCGCCTGACTTGTCGTCCTCTTTGGCCGTCGGCACGAGTTCCCTTTCGGCAAACTCCCGCGCCATCTTTCTCAACATTTCCTGTTCGGTAGTAAGAGTAAAGTTCATTGGGCCTGCACCTTTCTTTTGATTCCATGAATTATGACTATAAATTTCATTCCCTGCTTTTCGTCAGACAATCGTTCAAGAAACCACTTTCATATTCCCGTTACATTGATCGAGACCTCTTTTTCTCACTCCGTTCGTTCATCTTCGATCACCCTCTGTTTCTTTTTCAGCCAAAGCGGTATCTGAAATTCAGTCATTTTTAATCAGATCGGACAACTGCTTTACGTTATGATCTTAAGTGACGCACCTCACATCTAATGCGCATATTGAATGTCACATCACTTGGAACATATAATGGTTCATATTCTGTCTAATTTGATATCATCATTAATTATAAAGGGCTACATCGACTAAACGAAACTTGACCAGACTTTTCTGGGAGCGCTGTCGACTTTACGATTGGAGCAGTTCGAAGAGTACCCCGAATGTTTCTTTTGGTTTTAAAAATACTATATCACCTTCAAGGCCTTTTCTGACATTCTCGTCGACGAACTCGTAACCCATATCTTTTATATGCTCAATTCCCTTCTCGACATCATCAACTTCGAGACATATATGCTGGACTCCTTCGCCTCTTTTTTCCACAAACTTGGCAATGGCCCCTGATGATGCCTCTTTCGGCTGCATGAGTTCGATCTTCACGTCACCGATCGTTACCATCGCCACGATCATATCAGGAGTATCGATGTAATCAGAAACCTCTAATTTCAAAGTCTTACCGCAAAAATGCACCGCCTTGTCCAAATCCTTGACTGCTATGCCAATATGATGAACTTTTTTGATCATTGGAGACTCCAGAGATTGAATTTAGAAATTACATACAACAAAAAATAATGGTAATCAAGAAATAAATAATGTAAATGATATTTATATACATAATGATTCAGAATGACAACAGGAATAATTCATTCAACTGAAAGCTGTGGGACAGTAGATGGACCTGGCGTAAGATTTGTAGTGTTCTTCAAAGGGTGCCCAATGAGATGTGCATATTGCCATAATCCGGACACATGGACTAT
>CAYTUH010000041.1:0-5648 GCA_964441165.1 uncultured Syntrophaceae bacterium | reverse complement strand
AAGAAATAAATAATGTGAACGATATTTATATATATAATGATGCAGAATGACAACAGGAAAGCGTATAAATGCTTATGATATTGTAATTGTTAATAATATATAACACATAATCAAAGTGAGTAGCATTCTTTGTCAGATAATGAATAATTGGGCAATCATTCATTATCCATAAGAATTAAATGAATTAGCGTTAATGAAAGAATTGTATTTATATATATGATTTTATAATTATCATTCACAATATACTTGGCAAAGGATGGAGAAGTAGATTATAATGTATGGTTGTTTACACACAGTAATATGGTTTCTTTGCAATCCCAATTCATCCATTTCGCACAGGCATTATTTTTTCTGGGCCTACCGGCGTGCATCAAAGGGGAAGTCCCCTTTCAGCTTTCGTGAAGCAAATATATGTATTGACAAAACAAAGATCATGGATAGCATATCTCCATTGGGTATATGGAAAAGAAGAACATCAGCCCTTTCAAACTGATCGAAGGGCAGGTGCGGAGATTCGAGCAACTATTTGAGCGCAGCGATTGTTTGTACTCATATGAAAAGGTGTCTCAGTGGATCTGCGGGGGGAAGGTAACCATCGAGATTGTTTCCAGGCCGCATGAATCGGATTTATTTGTTATTATAACCACCAAGGAGCGTGAGCATGAAGGAACAGAAACCTTCGGGGATAAACCGACGGTCCTTTCTCAAGATCAGCACCGGTGCGGCAGCTCTGACCGGGATGAGTGTACCGAAAAGGGCTTTCGCCCGAACAAAGGAGCAGTTAGCAACCCTCATCGATCTGAGTCTGTGTGACGGTTGCACTGACCTGCAAACGCCCGCCTGTGTGAGCGCCTGCAGGACCATCAATAAAGATAAAATTCCACAGGTAGTCGCCAACATCCCCGAACCCTGGCCGCGAAAAACCATTGAAGACTGGTCAAAAAAGAAAGATGTCGCTAACCGTTTGACGCCCTATAACTTTATCTATGTTCACAAAGCCGAGATCGATGCAGGGGGCCTTCGCAAAACAATCTTTGTGCCGCGCCGGTGCATGCACTGCGACAACCCTCCCTGCGCGACGATTTGTCCCTTTTCAGCAAATCATAAGCATAAAAACGGTGCCGTGGTAATCGATCAGAATCTTTGTTTCGGCGGGGCTAAATGTAAAGATGTCTGTCCATGGGAAATTCCACAGCGTCAATCCGGTGTCGGGATCTATCTCCATGTACTGCCGACATTCATGGGCAACGGCGTCATGTACAAATGCGACCTTTGCAATGACAGGCTGTCTCGGGGCATACTACCCGGCTGTGTCGAGGCATGTCCTCGTGAGGCCCTGCTTATCGGACCGCGAAAAGACATTGAAGCACTGGCAGCCCGGCGCGCCGACACGATGAACGGGTATATCTACGGGAAGAAAGAACATGGCGGCACTTCCACGCTCTACGTCTCGCCGGTATCTTTCGACCTCATCGATAAAACGATGGAGAGGAAGCCTGGACGCCCTGACATGAAACCGGATGTGGCAAGACGAATGGCCGCCACCGATCCCCTGGGGAAAGCAGTGCTGGCCTCTCCCGTCCTGGGCATTGCCGCCGCAGGGATACTCAATTGGTTTTCCCGACGCAAAGATCAGGTCAAGAACGAGGACAAGAATAATGACTGAAAAGACACTCGGCGAGAATAATCTTATCGTCCGGCATGACGCAATCGAGTTGATCGAACACTGGGCCATTGCCGTCTCCGGCCTCATTCTGCTCTTGACGGGCATTTTTGAACTACCCGTCGTCAAGCGCTACTACGTCATTACCGTGCCGGGTCTGGGCTGGTCGGCTGATTTTATTGTGTCACTGTATCTGCACTATGCGGCGGCTTTGGTTTTTACTGCAACGGGAATATTTCATCTCTTCTATCATGGCCTGAGAGGTGAAAAAGGATTGATCCCACGGAAGGGTGATCTGGCATCGTCGATTGCCGTCATTAAAAGTTTTATCGGGATCGGAGAGGAACCGCCGATGCATAAATACCTGCCGGAGCAACGACTGGCTTATGCGGGGATGGCCCTTATCATATCGATGCTGATACTGTCCGGTCTGGTAAAAACGTACAAAAACATCTACGCACCCGACATGTCCCACGCAACCCTCCTCTGGGCCACCTGGATTCACAACATTTCCTTTATACTGTTCTTTCTGGCTTTTCTGGCACACATGGCGGCCATTGCATTGAAGCCCAACTGGCCGATGGTCCGCGGCATCTTTACCGGCCGGGTCCGCCTGGACTATGCCCTCCACCGGCATTCCCTGTGGCTTGCCGATCTCGACGGGATGACGGCGGTTCAGGAAGAAACACGGGAGGAACCGATTCTCAAGGCAACAGGCGAATCGTCCCCGGAGTCACAAAGACCCGCAGGGCATGAATCGTTATCGGCTGTCGCAGAGTCCACACAAAAAGACGATGACAACACCGATCAGACGAAAGACTCAGACAGCAAAGATGACCGTTGATATTTGTCATCAGATTGCCTTCTCGATGCGGACAATCGTCTGGATGCAGGTAGGGGTCAACAAGGATTAGCGGTTACGAATGTTACTCATGCATGGTTAGGGAAAGAAGGGTTGGTGTAGACGAATACGGGGAATCTGAAGCTTCGCAAGAGGCCTTCGATTTCTCAAGCTTTCGGATATGCCGCCTACAGGCCACCGGGAAATAAGCCGACGCGCATCCGGTATCAAATCGCCGGGGTCAGAAGGTCCAGGCGACCCGTCGTGTATGCCTTTCACCTCAACGCAATATCTCTCTGAGCAAGAGCTGGATTTCCGAGGGTTCTTCGGCAACAGGGACACCGGCCCGAACGAAGGCGGCCATCTTTTCCGCCGCCGTTCCCGCGGCGTTCGTGATGATTGCGCCGGCATGCCCCATCCGCTTGCCCGGCGGTGCCGTCCGGCCCGCGATGAAGGCGACCACCGGGGTGGTCATGCACTCCGCAATGAAGGCTGCCGCGCGCTCCTCGGCATCACCGCCGATTTCACCGATCAGTACGACGGCGTCCGTCGACGGATCCCTTTCAAACATCTCCAGCAATTCCAGGTAATAGAGACCGGCGACGGGGTCTCCCCCAATGCCGACGCAGGTGGTCTGCCCGAAACCGTGCTGCGTCAGGTGGTACACCACCTCGTAGGTCAGTGTACCGCTGCGCGATATTACACCGATCGTCCCCGGAGTGAAGATGTTCCCGGGCAGAATCCCGACCAGAGATTCTCCGGGCGTAATGATGCCGGGGCAGTTCGGACCGATGAGCCGGGTCCCGTTTTTCTTGAGGACAGGCATGATCTGAATCATGTCCCGGACCGGGATGCCTTCACTGATGGCGACCACCAGCTCGATACCGGCGGCCGCGGCCTCCACGATCGCCTCCGCGGCAAAGGGAGCGGGCACAAAGACAATCGAGGTATTAGCGCCGGTCCTTTCAACGGCCCTCTCCACCGAATTGAAGACGGGGATCCCCTCAATGGTGATTCCCTCTTTCCCGGGCGAGACCCCCGCAACAACGACCGTCCCGTAGGCCTTCATCCGCCGGGCATGGAATCGGCCTTCGCGGCCCGTAATCCCCTGCACGACAAGCCTCGTATTGTTGCCGACGAGAATGCTCATACCACTCGATCCTTTTCTGCCGCCTGCCGGCACATCTCTATGGCAATCCGTACCGCCTCGCTCATTGAGGATTCGGTGGGTACACTGCTCTTCTCCAGTATTGCCAGCCCCTCTTCCGCATTGGTACCGCTGAGGCGCACGACGACGGGGATATCGCTCCCTGTGGAGGCCAGCGCCTCGATCAGTCCCTCCGCCACATCGTCGCACCGGGTGATGCCGCCGAAGATGTTGATCAGGACCGACCGGACATTGCCACCGGATAACAGGATACTCATGGCGTCGACCACCTTGCGAGGATTTGAGCCGCCGCCGATATCCAGGAAGTTGGCGGGACTGCCGCCATAGAGGTGAATCATATCCATGGTTGCCATGGCCAGACCCGCCCCATTCACGATGCAGCCGATGCTGCCGTCCAGCCGTATATAGGAAAGGCCCTGTTCCCTCGCCGCTCTTTCCTGTTCTTCCTCTTCATCCTCCTCACGCAGGGCCAGAATGTCGGGCTGACGGAAGAGGGCATTGTCGTCAAAATTCATTTTCGCATCGACAGCCACAATTTCGTTATCCGCTGTCACCGCCAGGGGGTTGATCTCTGCCAGGGTTGCATCGGTATCCACATACAGGGCATAGAGTTCCCGGAAGAGTGACGCGATTCGACGGACCTTCTCGGGCTCATCGGACATTTTCAACGCAATGTTCCGTGCCTCGTGCTCGAGCAGGCCCGACGACGGGTCGATGGGATACCGGATTATTCTCTCGGGATTCGTCCTGGCGACGTCTTCAATGTCGACACCGCCTTCCCTGCTCGCCACAAGGGTGACCGCCTTCACATTCCGGTCGACGATCAGGGCGACGTACAATTCTTTTTCAATGCCGATGATCTCTTCCACCAGTACTTTTTTTACAATGCTGCCGCCGATCTCCATTCCCAGGATATGCCGGGCCTGCGTAACCGCTTCTTCGGGTGATCCCGCCACCCTTATGCCGCCCGCTTTTCCCCTGCCGCCCCGGTGAACCTGTGCCTTGATGACTGCCTTACCGCCTTTCCCGGCCACCGCTGCGCTCACTTCGTCAACGGTACGGCACAGACTTCCCCGTGGCACGGGGATGCCGTATCGCTTCAGGATTTCCTTGGCCTGATATTCCTGTATCTTCATGACGGATATGGACTGATAACAATCAAAAATGACGGCTCCGAGAAATTCCGGATTCTTCGTTCCGCCGCATCCTTCGTCAGTGCGGTGGCGACCCGTACAGAACCGTTCCTATACAAGCCGCGTTATGTCAGGCGCAACCTCGGGATACTCCTCCAGGAGCCGTCGGTCATGACCGGGAAAGAGCAGTTCGGGAGCAGAGACCTGGGCACGAAGTTTATCGTAGGTCTTCATCCACCCCACGAGATCGACAATCAGGGAGCTTGGCCAATCCTCCTCGAAGTTGGCAAAGACATGACCGCAATCGGAACCTATGATGGCCCTGCCCCCGGCGGTGTCCACGGCGACCGTCTGCAGAGCCACGGTGTGTCCCGGAGACAGGAGGCATTGAATACCGGGGAACACCTGCTGATCTCCCTCAAGGAGAACCAATCGTTTTGTCCCTTCCAGGGCAGCCAGATAAGCGATTGAGTCTGCATCGGAAACGCTTTTGAAGGGGGGTCGTTGTGCGATGGGATTTTCTACCCAGAAACGGTATTCGTCTTCCTGAATGTAAAAGGTGGCATTGGGGAAAAGACTTACCCCGTTCGCGTGGTCAAAATGCATGTGGGTAATGATGACATGACGCACCTCGTCCGCCTGGACATTCATCCGGGAAAGGACGTTCACGGGATTTACATATCCGTCGAGCTCTCGTTCCGCGGCAAGTGCCGGCGTCACACCGGTGTCGACGACTATCGTTTCGCCTTCTCCCCTGATACACCAGATATAATAATTTATTTTCACATTTGTGTCCCAGTCGCGGTACCACATGACGCTGGCACCCGCCCTGACAAAGGGACC
>CAYTUH010000040.1:11431-11846 GCA_964441165.1 uncultured Syntrophaceae bacterium | reverse complement strand
CGCCGTCTTCCGTTATCTCGAGCGGTGCCAGGAGTTCCCTCAGCTCAATTCCTTCATCGAGAAGCATGGCAACTTCTTCTTCAAAGGCGGGCATGTCGCGGCGCCTCCTGCGATAGGCAATGAGGGCCTTTCCCCCGAGCCGGGTAATACTTCGGGCCACATCCACGGCCGTATTGCCGCCCCCGATCACCACGGAAAGCCCCTCCACCGAAGGAGGCTCTCCCTCGCGGATACGTTTCAGGAAATGGAGGCCGCTTGCGACGGTCTTCAAATCCTCGCCCGGGAGGCCAAGAGCACCGGACGCCGCGTGTCCGCAGCCAAGGAAGATGCCGTCATACCGGGTCGCCAGATCCTGCAGCATATCGCGGGTCACCGAGCCCGCCCGTGGCAGGAGGTGGCGAACATGCTGGCGCGA
>CAYTUH010000040.1:5358-11421 GCA_964441165.1 uncultured Syntrophaceae bacterium | reverse complement strand
CCTTCGATCTGCGCGATATCGTTCCTGAGAGCATGCAGGGGGAGCCGGTAGAGAGGAATTCCCCATCTGAGAACCCCTCCGGGTTCGGGAAGTGCTTCAAAGACGTCACAGCTATAGCCAAGCAGCGTCAAGAAGTAGGCACCTGCAAGGCCGGCCGGACCCGCCCCGATCAGGGCGATCTTCTGTGTTTTACGGGGGAGCCTCTCCAGCACCGGTTTGAAATCATTCCGGGCCGCATTATCGGCGATAAAACGTTCCAATGTATGAATTCGAACCGCCTCATCAAATTCACCACGGTTGCAGGACTTCTCACAGGGGTGATAGCAGACACGTCCGCAGACGCCGGGAAACGGGTTCTCGAGAAGGATCGTTTCCCATGCTTCCTTGAATTCTCCCCGGGCGGTGAGCATCTCGATCCGGCCGATATCTTCTCCGGCGGGACAGGCGGCGCTGCAGGGAGATGTTTTATCGTCGTAGCGGGGGCGGAGAAAACGCCAGGCACCGGTCCTGTTGCTCTCGGTGCTCACATAGGAACAGGGAATCAAAATAGACGAGGGAAATGTTGCCTCTTTCTCTTTCGCCATATCCACTACCTCGTTTCCGATATCGTACCCATGATCCTGACCTCGTTGAAGGCATCTTCGGCAGCTCTGATGTTCTCCTCATGTCCGACGGGGATCTCCTCCCTTATGGCCTCGGCAAGGGCATCCATGGGAGGCATTTCCAGTATGCGCGCGAAGGCACCTATCATGGCGGTGTTCACGATCGGATGGGTCCGCGTTCCCAGGTGATTCCGGAGAGCTATCTTGGAGGCATCGACGAAGGCGAGGCGGAAATGCGCAAAGGAACGGAGATCGTCGGGGGCGACGGGGCTGTTGATCAGGACCCATCCTCCCGGTTTCAGACCCTTTGTCACGTCGATGTTTTGAAGAAGCGTCCGGTCCTGGACCGCTACATGATCGGGCGTATAGACATTGGTTCGCGTCAGGATGGGTTCTCTGTCAAGGCGGATATAGGCTTCCACCGGCGCACCCCTCCGCTCCACTCCGAAGACGGGGAAGCTTTGAACCTGATACCCGGCCCTGAAAAAGGCTTTTGCCAGGAGAATGGTTGCAACGACGGTTCCCTGCCCGCCGCGACCGTGGAATCGTATTTCAAGCATGGTCGGCCATCCCGATTTCTTCTACGTTTCGCTCCAGACGACGACAACCGCTTTTGCCGTATCCTTCACTGCCCGGAAGCTGTGATTGATCTCCGATTCGAAATAGATCGTATCGCCGGGGTTCAGGATTTCCACCCTGTCGTCGGTGCGGAATTCGAGGGTTCCCTCAAGGAGGTATAAAAACTCCTCACCACGGTGACTCATAAAGACCATGTCGCCCGTTTCCATGGTTCTAAATTCCACCAGAAAGGGCTCCATATGTTTATTGGGCTTGTTTACCTCAAGGGATTCGTACACATAATCGACCTCTCCCTCATGATGGTGGGGCCTTCTCTGTACCACAAGCCGCTCACCGGGATGCGTCACCGATATCGGTTCGATTCTTTCCACTTGATCGAAGAAGTACGCCATACCCACGTTGAAGGCCTTGGCCAGCTTCACCAGCGTGGCGATGGGAGGACTCACTTCACCGCCTTCGATCTCCGACAGGACCGATTTCGAAAGACCCGTCTTTGTGGCGAGATCCTGCAGCGTGTAACGCCTTTTGTGCCGGAGATCCTTAATCGTGTTTCCGAGCCTGAGGCCCTCTGAATCAAGACTTTTTTTCTTCGTCATTTTTTCACCCCGGAAAGATGATTTCTGCGGCATTGACAGCTATCAGGATGAATGTGAACACAGCAGGATTATTCGGAAAAAGAGAATGTGGGACCGGCTAATAGAGGAGAATTTCGCATAGTTATCCTTTTTCATGTAATAATAAACGTAATAAATATTTTGTCAAGACGATAAATTAGAGGATTGAGGAAAAGCTCATGGCTCATATGCTGATGTGGAAAAACAGTTCCAGGGCAACAAAGTTCCTGAGTTCCAAAGTAGCAAAGCAAAACGCCCCGCAAGGAACGGGCAACTTAAAACTTGAAACTGTTTTTGACCTCTGAATGCTACCGGCTTCCAGCGTTCATTGTTACCCCTTAATTCTTTCTCCCAGCTTCATACATTCTCCACCACTTCAATTCCCTTAAAAATACCTTTTATAATGCATTGACAAACCATGACAACTATGCTTCGTTCTAATGCTTTCGAGTGGTATGGTCTCGAGATCTAAAGATAGAGAAAGGGATCGTTGTTCTATTTTTCAATTTAATGTGGAGTTCAGAAAGGTTAATAACAATTGAAAAGAAGATATTTTGGTAATTATCGTCTCATAAACATGCTTATTAGCAGAATGATATTTGGAGCCCTTAATTTCAGGCGATGGACGTTGATCCGGTCATATTCAAAAAACAGAGCCCGTATCGTCCAATTACACAACGGACCTGACACAAAAGAAACTATGGCCTTTTTTTTAAAAAAAGGCTTTACCAAAATAAATATTGGGGGGGGCGAGAAAAATCTTGATGGATTCGTTAATATTGATTTTCAGCAGCATAAACATGTCAAACGGGAAATTGTTGCAAATTTTCTTGATTTAAGCTTCATACCGGACGAATCATTGACTCATATTCACAGCTGTCATGCCATTGAACACATACACCATAAAGACCTCATCAAACAAATCAAGGAGTATCACCGGATATTGCAGTTAAACGGTATTGTCTCAATCCGCTGTCCAAACGCATTAGGAGTGTCCTATGGATTTTTCTTCGGGCAAGTGCCGGAAACTGATCATGAAGATTTTCTCAAGTACGGCTATCCGGAAGATGAAGGGTTTTACAATCCGAATGATGGGTGGTACTGCAGAGACTTATGGGGCCTTTATCACTGGTGGTATGCCTATAGCGGGAGCGTGACGAATGAACACTTCAATTTGATTACGCCATCCAAGATTCAGGAATTGTTGGAATGCGAAGGTTTTGAAATACAAAAAATGACGAAACCGGAAACAAGCAATATCATAGTAATAGCAAGAAAATTATAAATGAACTACCCCGCAGCACGCTGATGGGCTCTCTACGATTCCGGCATTTCGATTCCCTTTTCCTTTGCCGATTGCTGAAATCTGACCGCCGTTGTTGCACTCAAAAACCCCTTGACAACAGAAAATGAATGAGTAGGATATCATCAGACTATCACCGATGGAAATAATGAAACATTGAGAGGTTGAGGCAATTTTTTTATTTTCGTCACCGAACTTGCTGGCCTTGAAAACCTGAATCAATTCACATTACGAATAAAGGTTCTGCATGCAGGGTATCGGAACGGGATTCCGATCGTGCCGTACAAGGCATTTTGAATTTGTCAGGGTGAGTTCACAAAAAAACTGATCTGAGGACAGGGAAAAGAGACATGCCGGAAAACAACAAATTAATCAATCCGCCCCTGGCGAACGGGGGACTGCGGGTCGGGGAGCTCGATGATCTCTCGGACAAGGAAATCGTACAGCGAATCCTTGATCATGATCACCCGCGGGAATTGATACAGAGGCTTTCGGAACAGGATTTTTTCTGGCTTGTCAAGAAAGTCGGCGAAGAGGAGTATCTCCCTCTTCTCAGGCTGGCCACGTCGGAACAGCGCCAGTACATGCTCGACCTGGAAATCTGGGAAAAGGATCATCTCGTGGAAGATGCCCTTTTCGACTGGCTGACGCGGCTGAACAACGCCGACACCGAAGATCTGGTATGGTGGCTCTTTAACGAAGGAGAACTCCTTGCCTGTCATTTCCTGTTCAGGAATATCGAACTAATCGTGCGGGAACCCGACGAGGAACTGGATATCACGGAAGACTATTTCACGCCCGACGACACATTCTATGTCAGGGTCATCAACCCGAAATACCGGGATCTTCTCGAAGACATCATCATGAATATGTTCGACGAGGACAGCACCCGTGCCCGGGCGCTCCTGGAAGAGTTGGGAGGGGTGATACCCACTGAAATCGAGGAAGAAATATACAGGGTCCGCACCATCCGTCTTGCCGAACAGGGTTTTCTTCCCTTTCATGAGGCAATTGCGGTCTTTTCACCGCTCAATCCCGAATCCCTGAGGGGAAGCGAAGGGCTGACACCCCGCCGGGAAGTGGATGAAGAAACAAGAGGCATGGTTCCCGTGATTCCCCTCCACCACAGCGGGTCAGGCACCATGCTGATGGAAGCCCTCCATGATGCCGCTCATCCCGAATTGATTGACCGGGCGCGCCTCGAATTCGCCGGTCTCTGCAACCGGATCATCTCGGCGGAAGGCCTTTCCCGTCTTGAGTTCGAAACACTCATCGAAAAATGCCGGAAAGCAGCCGGCTACATACAGATCGCCCTGGAAAAACTCTGCGGCGACGAGCACGATCCCGCAATAAGACTGATCCGGGAAAACAGCCTCGAGTCGCTCTTCCGGGTCGGCTTCGGCTTTGCCGTGAACCTGAAGCGGGAAGCCCAAGCCTGGCTCGACAGAAGCTGGTTCACCGGTAGAAAACTGGAAGCGTCCTTCTGGGGCGTCCCCTGGGGGACCTTGCTGACGGGGCTTCTTCACGCGACACCGCACTATTTTATCGGCACGGGTGAAAAGGAATACCGTGACTTCGAGAGGGCCTCGGAACTCGACGAGACCCGGACGGCACTGCAACATATCATGGCACTGGATGATCTACTGAAGCGGCTCGACGAAGCCTTTCGTCTCGGCGACAGCATCGAAATGCCCGAAGAGACAGCGGTTCACTCCCTCATCATGACCTTCTGGGCACGTCGCGTCCTGAAGATCGAACGCGGATTCTTACCCCTTTCCACCGGCCAGGCACGATCCTTTTTCGACCATCTCAGGAAAGGGGAAACGGGGGCGCCCTACCGCATGCGGGGGGCTGAAGACCTGTTTGTCACGGAGATGACGGCATACCTGCCCGAAGGCTACTGTGGAGCAGATTCCGGGAAGAATACGAGGCGGTTCCATCGACCGCTCTGGACGGTCGGTATTCGCGGTTCATCGCAATCAGCGAACGTTCGGAATAACAACTGCCGGCCCTGTGTCGGATGAGGAGAGAGGAAAAGGAACGGGATGTACACAAGGAGCATACCATGATTCATGTCAAAGACCTGACGAAGTTTTATCACAGCTTCTGCGCCGTCAACCATATCAGTTTCGACATTGCAGGGGGTGAAATTGTCGGCCTCCTGGGACCGAACGGGGCGGGAAAAACCACCACCCTGAGGATGCTGACGGGGTATCTGTCGCCCACGGCCGGCTCAATCCGGATTAAAGACTATTCCATAGACGAAGCCCCCCTGCGCATCAAGCAGATGCTGGGCTATCTCCCCGAATCGGCCCCGCTCTATCACGACATGCTGGTCTACGATTACCTGGAATACGTGGCCCGCATCAGGGGAATCAACGGCGGCAGCAGGCAATCACGAATAGGAGAACTCGGCGAACTCTGCGGGCTGCGACAGATCATGCACAAACCGATCGGCGAGCTCTCCCGGGGGCTTAAGCAGCGTGTGGGGCTGGCCCATGCCATGATGAGCGACCCGGAAATCCTTATACTGGACGAACCGACATCGGGACTGGACCCGAATCAGATCGTCGAAATCCGTGAGATCATCCGGCATATCGGAAAGGAAAAGACCGTCATCGTCTCAACCCACATTCTCAGTGAGGCAGAGGCGACCTGCGACCGTATCATCATCATTCACCAGGGCAAGATTGTCGCCGACGACAGTACGACGGCCCTGAAACAATCGGCGGGGGGGAAATATTATATCATGGTGTCACTGGAAAAGGCCGACCTGCAATCCGTAAAGGCACACCTGAATGACATCCCGGCAGTGCTCGCCGTCGAGCGTTGTGATGAAACCGACACCGGGGCGCTCCATCTCAGGCTCATCTGCGAGCCCGGTACGGACGCCCGGAAGGATATCTACCGGCAACGATGGGGTCTATTCTTCAAACACCGGAATCCGATTCAGTGTCTCCAGCAC
>CAYTUH010000040.1:0-5348 GCA_964441165.1 uncultured Syntrophaceae bacterium | reverse complement strand
GGCCATCAGGGAATTGGACTGGGAACTTCTGGAATTCCGCCGGGAGACCAAAACCCTCGAAACCATATTCCGTGAACTGACAAAGGAGAACTGACATGCAGGCACTGCAGATATTGAAAAAGGAAATACGCCACTACTTTCTGTCTCCCATTGCCTATATCGTCATCTCAATCTTTCTCCTCGTGACGGGATGGTTCTTTTTTACACCCTTTTTCCTCTATAACCAGGCAAGCATGAGGGATTTCTTCAACCTCCTGCCGATGATACTCGCCTTCGTCATCCCCGCCGTCACCATGCGTCTCTTCGCCGAAGAATTCAACGTGGGGTCCTACGAAATCCTGCTCACCATGCCCATAACGGTCCGCGATGTCATCGCAGGCAAATTTCTCGCCGGCGTCCTCTTCGTCGTGGCAGCACTGATCCCCACGCTGGCCTACCCCATCACGGTCTCCTTTCTCGGACAGCTCGACTGGGGCCCCGTCGCCGGGGGCTATCTCGGAGCCGTCCTCCTGGCCGGCGCCTTTACCGCCGTGGGACTCTTCGCCTCGTCGCTATTATCGTGGCATTGATTATCTGCTTCAGCCTGACGCTGCTCGACAAGATGCTCTTTTTCTTCCCGCAGTCGCTGCTGGGAATCCTGACATATCTGGGTGCCGACGCTCACTTCACGAACATCGCGAAAGGCATCATCGACTCACGGGACGTGATCTACTTCCTCAGCGTGAGTTTCATCGGCCTCTACGGCACCCACCTGGTCATTCAGAAGCGAACATAAGGAGTACGAGAACCCATGAAAAAAGGTTACGGATCATATGTCAAATTTATCATGTACCTGGCAATTATCGTCCTGATCAACCTGGCGGGGCTGACACTCTTCGCGCGGTTCGACCTGACGGCGAATAAAATATACTCGCTCTCCAACGCCAGCAAAAAGGTGGTGTCCACGCTGTCGGAACCGTTAACGGTCAACGTCTTTTTCACCCGTGATCTTCCGGCACCCTACAATACCATCGAACGCTACCTCCACGACCTGCTGGAAGAATACGCCCTGAGCGCAAACCGGCATTTCAATTACCGCTTCTTCGACGTCAGCGCCGAGGAAAGCGGCATGACCGATGACGGCCAGACAAACCGCGAAATGGCACGGAACTACGGCATCTTTCCCGTCCAGATTCAGCATATCGAAAACGACGAGGTGAAATTCAAGAACGCCTATATGGGGCTCGTCCTGATTCACGGCGACATGATCGAGCGGATCCCCACAATCACCACCACCGACGGACTGGAATACAAGATGACCACGGCCATCCAGAAGCTGAACAACAAAATCAGCGCGCTCCTCAATCTGAAGGACAGGATTTCGGTGACCTTATATCTCTCGTCATCCCTTGAAGCAGTGGCGCCGGAGATGGGACTCGAGGGCCTCGATGACATCCCCCTGCAGGTAAAGGAAATCGTAGATCGCCTGAATCACAAGAACTTTAACAGGCTGGCGTACCGGCACTTGAACCCGACGACCAATCCCGAGCTGGAAGAAAGGCTCCGGAACTATCATGTGATGACACTGAAATGGGACGCCGTTCCCGAGGCGGGCATCGAAGCGGGAGAGGGAAGTATCGGGATTGTCATGGAATACGGCGACCGGGTAATCGAAACGCCGCTTCTGAATGTACTGCGCATTCCGCTCTTGGGCACCCAGTATAATCTGGTGCCCTCGCAGGACCTGGAAGAAATGATCAATCACAATATCGAAGCCCTCATCGACATCAACGAAACACTGGGGTATCTCGCCGACCACGGGACACCGCGCGTCACCGGATACCCCCCCGCAATTCCGGGCATGCCACCGCAGGACGGCGACGTCCTTTCAAATTTCGGAAAGCTGGTCTCGAACACCTATTCCATAAAAGAGGTAAACCTCGGTGAGGGGCCGATTTCGGACGCCTTCAACTGCCTTGTCATAGCCGGTCCCACGGAGTCATTCACCGACTACGAACTCTACCAGATCGACCAGTACCTCATGCGGGGCAAGAATCTGGCCCTCTTTCTCGACGCCTTCCGGGAGGTTACACCCCAGAACCAGGGGTTCGGATACGGCCAGCAGCCGACCTACCAGCCGCTCTCAACGGGACTTGAGAAGCTGCTGAATCATTACGGCATCGGCATCAGGCAATCCTATGTGATGGACGAGAACTCCTACACGCAGCGTATGCCGAAGCAACTGGGCGGCGGAGAACAGCGGATATATTTCGCCCCCGTCATCAAAAACACCAATATCAACGACACGCTGGACTACCTGAAACAGATCAAGGGTTTCGTGACGATGAAGGTTTCACCGCTGGAGCTTGACCGGAAACGCCTGACCGACCAGGGCATCACAGCGACGGAGCTCTTCACATCGTCGGAGAAATCCTGGGAGATGGAAGACACCATCACCCTGAACCCCCTGTTTATCCAGCCGCCCAAGGGGGTGGATGAAATGCGGCCCATGCCCCTGGCCTACGTGCTTGAAGGAAGATTTTCCAGTTACTTCACGGGGAAGCCCCTCCCCGAGCAGGAGGCGCCGGAAAAAGAAAGGTCCGGGGACGCGCCGCCTGCAGGAAACCCGGGTATTGACACCGCCGCAATTACCGAAGAGGGGATATTCATCGGAAAGGGACGGACCGGGAAAATTCTTCTCATCGCCTCGTCGGAACCGCTCAGGGACAACCTCCTCGATGAAGAGGGAAAGAGCACCAACGCCATGCTCCTCATGAATCTGATCGATTCGCTGAACGGCCGGAACGATATCGCCGTCATGCGGAGCAAGGAACAGCAGTTCAATCCCCTCTACGAAACGGGACCCCTGACGAAAACGGCCATTAAAACCGTGAACATCGCCGGACTTCCCCTACTGGTTGTCCTCTTCGGACTTTTTGTCTGGATGCGGAGGATCGCGCGCAAGAAACGGATCGAACAGATGTTCCACAGATAGAGGAATCACCATGAAACTGAAGATCGAATACCTCATTCTCCTTATCGTGATCGCGGCCCTGATCGCATACCTGGCGCTGCACAAATCGGACCGCACGCTCTACGAGCTGCCGCAATTGCCTGCAATCGGAGCACAGGATATTTCAAGACTCGAGATTGCAAAGGCAGGCGAGACCATCGTCGTGAAGAAACAGGACGATGCATGGCATATCGAGCCCGGGGATCATGCCGCCGACGGCACCAAGATTCGTGACATGGTCGACGTACTCGGAAACCTGGCCGTCACGGCACTGGTTTCGGAATCGGGAAGCTACGAACGCTATGACCTGAATGACGACAGAAAGATCGCCGTCAAGGCATGGGCGGGCGGAACGGTCCGTCGCGATTTCTACATCGGCAAGACCGCCCCCACATACCACCACACTTTCGTAAGGCTCGCCGGCAACGACAATGTATTTCATGCCCGGGGTGATTTCCGGCGAACGTTTGACCTGTCGCGGGATGATCTCAGAGACAAGACGGTCATGGCCTTCGATGCCGGAGACATTCAGGAAATATCGATTACGAGGAAGGGCATCACGGAGCGGTTCACACAGGTTCCCCTACCCCGGGACGCAAGCTCCGAAAGGACCGCGGAGCCCCAAAGCAGCGAAGGAGCATCTGCCTGGAAGAATTCCCGGGGAGCCGAAATCGACGGTTCACGGGTGGAGGCCCTCCTGTCGGACCTTTCCTCGCTGAAATGTGAATCCTATCTCGAGGGAAAGAGGAAAGCAGATTTCGCCGATCCGATCATCACCCTCATGCTCAAAGGCACCCGTGAATATCTGCTTACTATCTACCGGAAAGAAGAGGAAGCCGACGAGGGCGTTCCCGCCCTTTCCTCGGCAACGGGTGAGCCCTTTCTCCTGACGGATCAACGTATCGAATCGCTGCAGACGGCCATCGACGGGCTGACGGAGATGTCCGGCACCGAATGATATCTTTCGGATTGGCAAACCATGGCTGATGTGCCATAAACAGGGACATCACCATCGGGTATCCATGACCGGCGATTCTCATGCGGCCGTTGCTCAGGAGCCTTTTCCCCGGCCTGTCGCAGAACCGGCTGCGGCATGAAACTCCATGAAAGAGAGGGGTCCGTGATTCCTTCAATCGAGACGCTCGAGGCAGAGGTAGTACAAAATCTCATCGCATTCTTTTTCGATATCGACGATACCTTCACGACAAAGGGACGGATTCCCGCCGTTGCCTTCCAGGCCCTCTGGAAACTCAGGGAGTGCGGTATCAAAACAGTGCCCATCACGGGACGGCCGGCGGGATGGTGCGATCATATCGCGCGGATGTGGCCCGTTGACGGGGTGGTGGGTGAAAACGGCGCCTTTTACTTCTGGATGGACAAAGATGAATCAAAATTGAAAAAGCGCTTTTTCGATGCCGGCGAGGCGCGACGGGAAAAGCGAAAACGGCTCCGGGACATCGGGGAGGAGATCCTCCGGTCCGTTCCCGGAACCTCCCTGGCAAGCGACCAACTGTACCGCGAGGCAGACCTCGCCATCGACTATCGTGAAGACGTACCTCCCCTGGACCGGAGGGACGTGGACGCAATCTGCGCCATTTTCAGGAGTCACGGCGCGCAGTACAAGGTTTCATCGATTCATGTCAACGGATGGTTCGGCGACTATGACAAGCTCTCCATGACGAATGTCTTTATCCGCGAGCAATGGCACATGAATCCCGACAGGGAGAAACAACGGTTTTTCTTCTGCGGCGATTCACCCAACGACGAACCGATGTTCAGACACTTCTCCTCTTCCGCCGGCGTGAATAATCTTCTCCGTTTCGCCGACGGCATGACGGCGCTTCCCTCGTTCATTGCCCATCGTGAAGGCGGAGAAGGCTTCGCTGAGATCGTCGAGACCCTGCTTCGTCACCGGTGAAGAGATATGTTTCCTGCAACAGACGGAAGGACTTACCGTCACATCGGTAACACCCGTCTTCGTCCCGGCCCTTAGTAGATGGAACGGGTCGATTCTGCATCAAATATGTGAAGGTGATCGAGGTTCAGGGCCAGGGTCAATTTTTCCCCCACGCGGATTAAGCGACGGCCTTCGCTCCTGGCGGTGAACTTGACCCCCTGCATATCCATATGCATGTTCGTCTCACCGCCCAGGGGTTCCACCACTTCAACAACGCCCTCTACTTTCCACTCCTCGGGAAATCCGTTCGTATCGACGTCGATGGCAAAATCTTCCGTCCGGATGCCCATGATGACGTCCATGTTCTCCCTGATTCCGCTCCCTGGCTTCTCGGGAATGGGTATTTTCAATCGCTCGTTAAACTCCAGATGAAGACCCGCGCCGCCGCCGGTAATCCGT
>CAYTUH010000039.1:6330-11952 GCA_964441165.1 uncultured Syntrophaceae bacterium | reverse complement strand
AGAGATTCTCCGGTGACAGGTGATCGATGCCCGGTGGCAGTTCATCCCAGAGGATCTTGGTGCTGAGATAGCGCCCGCCGAGAAAGAGTTCCCGGTCTTCGTCACTCACCCGATACTCCCCCGTTGCACCGGTGGCGAGATCCACCTCAAGAATTTTTCCCATATACCCTTTCAATTCTGAAGCCATAGGCACGTACCTCCTCAGGTGTTCTCTCCGTATGCTGTCTATCTCTCTTCGCCATCAACCGGCAGGATTGTCACCGGCATTACCGCGGATCGATCCCCGTCCAGGGCTGAGGGGCTCCATAGAGGATGAAGGGAGCCGGATTGATGGCGCCCCCGCCGACTCCCATATACCCGAGGCCGATAAAGAGCCGGTCATTTATCTTGCGAATTTCGTCGTGCATGGAGTGCACCAGACCAGTGTTATAGGGGCTGTAGTCGAGATGAAATGATACCCCGTCATCGATGGTCGACGGGCCGACCCAGGTGTTCATTCTGCGGGTGCGGATGAGTCGTTTATTGCCCCGGTTATCGGTCTCCGAAAAGAGATTGTATCCCCATCCCTGCTCCTCTTCGAAAGGGTAAAAGGCCTTCCCTTCCCAGTACCCGGGACCGAAGAAATGATGGGTGAAAAAGTCGGCGGCAAAGGCGAGGATTCCCACGTCAAGGGTGACGGCACTGTATTCGCCCTTCATCTCGCTGAACGTCGGCGGCGGCGCGGCGTAAAAGAGCTGAAACACATCGGCCTTCGATAATTTCCTCACGTCGTCCAGCCTGGCCTCCGTGGCGCTTACGCCCAGAATGTCGTCAATGCTTCTGCCTTCCCAGGACGATCCCCCTTTCTGCATGATGTTGATTCCCACGAGCACCAGTTGCAGACAGACGATAACCCCTATTACTATGCATACCTTTTTCAACATCGCGGTTCCTCCCGACTTTCGTCAATGTGACCGGTTACGCATCTGGGCGGCCGGTTGTCGTATCATTTGCAGTCCACATTCCCAGCAGGCCATTCATCCGGTCCATGACATGTATCGGAAGCAGCACTTTGGTCAGGGGCGTGAGAAATTTGACGGGTATATTCGGAACCGCCACCATGGCTTTGTTCTTCTTTATCGCTTTGACGACCTTTTTCGTCACCTCTTCCGGTTTCAGAAGTTTTGTTCCCACCACCATATCGGCACCGTCGAACATCCCCGTTCCCACCGTGTTGGGACAGACACTGGTAAAGCCGATATCGAGCTTGTGTTTCTTCATCTCCTGTCGAACGGCGTCGGTGAACCCGATGACGCCGAATTTACTGGCGCAATATGCCGACAGATTCGGAATGGCCAGGATGCCGCCGGCGGAGGCAAAGTTTACCACGTGTCCCTCGTTCTTTTTTATCATGTCCGGAAGGAAGGCCTTGCATGTCCAGAACATGGCCGTCAGATTTATGTCCATGATCTTCTGGACGATGTCGTCGGACAGATCCATCAACTCCCCCGCTTTCACAATACCGGCATTGTTGATGAGAATCGACACCACGCCGAGATCGTTCTTCACCTTGCCGGCGAGGTCGTATACCGCCTGCCGGTCGGAGATATCACACAGATAGGATGCACAGACGCCTTTTTTTGACAGTTCATCAGCGGTCGCCTTGAGTTCCTTCTTTTTGATATCCACCAGCACGACTTTGCATCCTTCATCGAGCAGCATTCCTGCAAGACTTTTCCCCATCCCCATGGCCGCACCCGTCACCACGGCCACTTTTCCTTTCAGATCCTTCATCTCGCCCTCCCGTCGAAACAACAGTAATCGATGCGATCGTCCCCCATAAGCTTGAAGTTACAATGTCCTGGGATTGAGTATGCGATCGAGGCACCGGGCCGTATTCATGAACGCCCCGACCTCTTCGCTTGAAAATCCATTCAGGTTTCCTGCAACAGTTTCAAAGGTATGGTCTTCAACCTCGCCGACAAGGGTCTCTCCCTGTCCGGCAAGTGCCACCAGTATTTTTCGCCTGTCCGTATCATCCTTTCGGCGATAGACAAGTTTTCGCCTTTCCAGCCTGTCGATAAGCCGTGTGGCCGTGCTCACGGGGATATGCATTTCACCGGCAATTTCGGTCATGGGGACGACGCTGTTCCTGCGAAGGAATTGCATGAGATAAATTTCTTCATAGGTAAGATCGAAGAGAGAGACTTTCACACGCTCGAACTGGTAGATGGCCCGAAGCGCACTGAACAATATCTCGTCGAGTTCCGTCCTGTGCATTGCATTGATCATGGGTTCCCTCCTTGACGGCAAGAGCCTACTCATTATATTTGCATTATGCAAGTATTTTTTTCATGCACCCGTCCCCTGTGCATCAGAGAGATTTCTTTATGCAGAAAAGCCCTATCAATGGTGAAAACATCAAGGAGGCGGCGCCGTCTTGCCGACAGAACCGATGGGCCGGGCAGGGTGCCTGGTTTCGATGGGGGGGAGATGACCGTGACGAGTGGAGGGAACACAAACCCCCTTTCCCACGGCCTATGGTGCCCTCCGGGGGTCCAGCACGGCCTGAGAAGAGCCTGGTGGTGCCCTTCAACCGGTTTGTGGGGTCATCCGTCTCTGTTCTTCGAGCAGGTGTTCCTGCAACTTCTCGAAACGCCACTGAAGATTATGTTGCGTGGGAACACAGAAGAGAGGGCGTGCAATTCCCTTCTCCTTCGGGAATCCTTTAAGGGTGGTATCGATCTGTTCCCTGGAAAATCCGAGGAACATGCAAACTTTATGGTTCTTTTCTTCGAAGCAGTTTCCAGGTTCCTGCTCCAGTATGTCGATAATCTTCCAGTCCTCTTTGTGGGAGGCGCTGATGAGGAAGATCTCCTTTTTCAGAAGTCCGTCGAGGGATTCTTTTATGGTGTCAGCCTGTTGTCGATCATATCCGAACAGCAGTATTCCAGTGGGATTCATTCATTTTCCCTCTCATGCGGCGGTGTGACGGCAAGGCGGGGTTTCTCCGGTGACAGTTCATTCTGTTTTCTTATTCGATACATCCGCAGGTAGTGTTCAGGAGTCAACCACTTCGTAATCCCGGGAACCATGCACTTGATCTGGTCGATCTGTTTCCGGGTGGCTTTTTCACCCTCCTCGATCAGATGTCGTGCCCGCGAAAACTCCGACCAGTGAAGCGACCCTACATCGGGGCAGATCAGCACATCGGCCCGGGAGATCTCGTAATTGTCAAGGTAGTATGTGGTGATATCGTTTGCGCGGTTGCAGATTTCCTGGGCGGTGTGCAATCCGTCTTCGATGCCGATATCTTTCCTGATGACCACGGCAATCACCATTTTCGCTCCTTCATTTATGGTGACCGATACGGGGACATGGGCGATGATCCCTCCATCCGACAGGAACTGATGGCCTTTTTTCAGGGGTTGAATTGCCCCGGGTACGGCACTGCTGGCCATGATGGCCTCCCGGAGAGGGCCCTCGGAGAATACCACCGGTGTACCGCTGATCAGGTCCGTGGCAACGGCCCGAAAGGGAATCCCGGTATCTTCGATCCTGATATCGGGAATGAGGTGATCGATAAGCATCTGAAACTCCCGGGCCGAGAGGATGCCGGGTTTAAACATGGCCTGGACCAGGAGTACCTTGTTCTTCAAGTAGGTCTGTATCTTGTGCGCCAGGCCCGTGTCATGGTGCTGATGTGCATCCTCGATGGCATTCAGTGCCGATGAAAGGAACTCTTCGCTGTTCAGAAATTCTTCAATACGGTCTTCCATTTCATCGGTGTTGAGACCGCTTGCATAGGCACCGCCTACCAGCGCACCGCTGCTGGTGCCCACGATCAGATCGACGGGAATATTCTCCTCTTCAAGCACCCGCAATACGCCGATGTGTGCGAACCCCCGGGCACCTCCGCCGCCCAGGGCGATGCCGATGGACCGTTCTTCTTTTTTCATAGCCCTTCCACCTTGACCATTGGGTAAAAGATCGTCAGCCCGGTGAAGCCGATCACCGGCAATGAGAAGCCGGCGGGTTGTGCCACTGCTTCCACCATACCTTGTTTTTCCGGGAAGGCATTACAGCTTGAACGTGCCCTCAAAATAGGTGTTCTTGACATCTTTTGCCTTCTCTACCGCCCATGTTTCGAGGCCCATCTTTTTTATCAGGCAGAGATTGAAGACCTTGGTATTATGAGGAACCCGTGATGCCATGTCCGCGTAAGGATGCAAGTGGTCACAGGGAAAATCGGGACAGTCGCAGCAGAAATCAAATCCCTTTGTTTCGATGCATCGATAGACGCTGCAGGGTTTGCTCATGCCCAGAAACCCGATGGTCCCCTTTTCGTTTCGGCATCCTTGACACTGTGCTTTATTGACAGGCAGATTCATGATGTTCCCCACCTTCTTTCTCAGTTCTTCATCATGAGACGCGGCGTGCATGATGCAGTTGAAGCAATCCAGCCCGCAGGGTGCCGTCATATTCCTGTAATCCATGGGATCCTCCTTTTCCCCTCATTGTGACGTGATTGAGCAAAATGTATAAGTTTTTCTTTGTGAAATGTCAAACATATCCCGCCCGCGGCGGAGGTCTGTTGAAAAAGAAGTCGTGGAAGAGTATACAGATATGGTGCCATGAACATGAAGGGAGGCGGTGGTCCATGTGCGGTCGTTTTGTGGTGGTAGCGTCCCTGGAGGAAATAGTCGACGAATTCGGACTGCAGGAATGCGCCGGTGCGGTGCGGCGGAGCTATAATGTGGCGCCGGGAAGTGACGTCCCGGTGATTCTTCACGACGTGAGGCCGAGGCTTGACGCCTTCAGGTGGGGCCTTGTGCCCTTCTGGGCGAAGGACCCCTCCATCGGTGCACGGATGATCAATGCCCGTGCCGAAACGGTGGCGGAGAAGCCGAGCTTCAGAACGGCATTCAGGAAACGGCGCTGTCTCGTCGTGGCAAACGGTTACTATGAGTGGCAGAAGGGGCACCGGAAAAAAATTCCCTATTATATCCATTACAGGTCGGGACAGCCTTTCGGTTTTGCCGGCATTTACGATACATGGGGCTCTCCCGGCAGGGAGGTGATTCATTCCTGTGCCATTATTACCACCTCACCGAATGACCGTCTGAAGGAAATTCACGATCGCATGCCCGCAATCGTAGAAAAAAAGGACAGGGCCCTCTGGCTCAATCCTTCCGTTCATGAGGGAACCGTCCTCATGCCCCTGTTGCAGCCCGTTGACGGTGCGGAAATGGAAGCCTACCCCGTATCGACCCTGGTGCATTCACCGGTGTACGATCTCCCCGACTGCATGCGACCCCTTGAAGGTCGATAAGGCGGGAGGTGTCAATGGGATGCGCCCCGGCGCTGATCATGAAAGTTTTTTGACATTTGGGGGTGTTTCCAATATAAGCGTGAAAGTAAATAGAAAAGGCGTGAAAGATGCAGCTACAAAATGTCCTGAATCGTTATGAGAAAGACCTCAAGATTGTCGAGGATTATCTGGATGAACAGCAGCAGTCCTATGTGCACCTCATCCCGGAGATCACCCGCCACATCATCACCAGCGGCGGCAAGCGCTTACGGCCCCTCCTCCTTAGACAAGAATCAAACCCATTTTCTCTGCTATTTCTGTTCCTCTTTGAA
>CAYTUH010000039.1:5766-6320 GCA_964441165.1 uncultured Syntrophaceae bacterium | reverse complement strand
TCTGCGGGTATTACGGTGACAGTCGGTTCACGCTCGCCGCGGTCATGGAATTCATTCATACGGCATCGCTGCTCCATGACGATGTGATCGATCACGCCACCATCAGGCGGGGAAAGGCGTCGGCAAACACCGTCTGGGGTAATTCCGCCAGCGTCCTGGTAGGTGATTATCTCTATTCAAAATCATTCAAGATCCTGGCCGATGATGAGGACCCCGCCGTGCAGAAGCTCCTTTCCATGACCACCACCACCATGGTGGAGGGTGAGATCGCCCAGCTCATGAGAGCGGGGAGTGTCGGGGCGTCGGAAAAGGAATACCTCTCCGTGATAGAGAAAAAGACGGCCGTGTTGATTTCTTCATCCTGTGCGGTGGGGGGTGTGCTGGCCAGGGCACCGGAATTTCAGATCGAGGCCCTCGCGCGTTTCGGCATGCGTCTGGGAATGGCCTACCAGCTTACCGATGATGCCCTTGATTATGTGGCTGAGGAGAATGAGTTCGGAAAAGCCATCGGCACCGATCTCCGTGAGGGAAAGATTACACTCCCCCTCATACGG
>CAYTUH010000039.1:0-5736 GCA_964441165.1 uncultured Syntrophaceae bacterium | reverse complement strand
CCGATGAACGTGCGGTAATGAACGAAATTCTTGAGCGGAAAGCGGAGCGGTCCGAAGACATCCGACAGGTTATGGCCATTATCAATAAATATGACGGGATTGCCCACGCACTGAAACGCGCGGAGCAGTATATCGAAGAGGGGAAGGGATATCTGGAAAAATTTCCGGATGCACCGGCGAAAGAGGCCCTTATCGCCATCGCCGATTATGTGGTGAAGCGGAGACTGTGAATTCTCGCCACGGCATGTCTTTCAAGGAGGACCCCCGCTGATACTGTCATGTCATGGATGGCCGGCGATGGCGACCGGTGGCGCTATCCCGCCGCCATATCGATGCGGTGCGTGAAGAAGGGAATTATGAATGCCCATTTATGAATTTGAAGGAAAGCGACCAACCATTTCGGCGGAAGCCTTTATTCATCCCGAGGCAGTGGTGGTCGGTGAAGTGTCCATAGGGGCTCACTGCTTTATTGGGCCCGGAGCGGCAATACGCGCCGAGGCGAGCCGCATCGTCATCAAGGAAGGCACCAGCGTGCAGGACAATGCGGTGATTCATGTCGACGGTGAACTGACGGGCGTCTGCATCGAAGAAGATGTGATCGTGGGACACAGCGCCATTATTCATGACGCCCATGTCATGCCACGGTGCGTTATCGGCATGGGCGCCATCCTTCTCTACGACGTTGTCTGCGAGGAAGATTCCGTCGTGGCCGCCGGCTCGGTCCTGCTCAGGGGCATGAAGGTGCCGGCGCGGACCCTCGTTGCGGGGAATCCCGCGCGAATCGTGAAGGAGGTGAGCCCCGGTCTCGAAGCCTATGTGGCGCGGGGCATTCAGATGTATCGTGACCTGACGGTGCGGTACCTGAAGGGAATGAAGCGAATCGGCTAAGAATTCTGAGAAATCCCGCTCTTGCCGTATTCTTCGATCATGGTTTGTTCCAACCGCCGACGGAGCGCTTCGAATTCTTCTTCCGTCAAATCTTCCGGTATCACTTCAAGGGAACTGAAGCGGAGCAGGACTCTGCTGAAGGGCTTGGGAATCATGAACCGGTCCCAACTGTTGAAGACAAAGGGGTTTTCGTAGATCACGTAAGCGATGGTGATGGCGGCACCTGACCGCTGTGCGATGGTGAGCAGCCCCGGTTTGATGACGCGGGGCGGGCCTGTGGGCCCGTCGACGATGTGTCCGCCGATCTCCAGTGCCTTCACGCCTTCGATCATCTCCCGGAGGGCTTCTTTCCCCCGCCGGCTGCTGGAGCCGCGCATGGGAATCCATCCGATCCGCTTCACCACATTGGAAATGAAAGAACCATCCCTGCTCGCGGAAATCATGATGCAGAGGTTTCGCTTCATCACTTTCGGAAGGTAGAACCCGCCGAAAAAACGCTGGTGCCAGCTCGCGATCAAAACCCGCCCTCCGCTCTCGAGATGTGCCGTGACAGGCTCGACATTCTGAATGGAAACCCGCACCGTTTTTGCGTAGAGATTGAGAATCTGATAGGCGAGAAAGGAAAAAAAAGGGCTGTTAACGATTGAATATTTCGCTTTTTTTCTTGTACTCATGATAGTAAGCTGCTCAATATGTGTTTGTATGCCCCGTACCCTATATGAAAGGGGGCGCAGTGTCAAAAAATAAATGATGCAGGGCGGACGGCTGCGGAATACTGCGTTCCATCGTCCCGCCTCTGTCAGGGAGGTCCAGTCGATGACGGTGAAGGGAAGAGGAACAGCGATCGGGGGCATCCCCCATTTTTACCGGCTCCTGCCGTCGCTCTTCGGTGACGTGGGACTGGTCTGGTGCATGAGGGACGATATCTTCGGGATCAGTGCCATATTCCTTCCCGGGGAAACGGAGAAAACCCTGCAGGCCGTCCATGGCGCCTTTCCCGGCGCCCAAAGGGGTTCTCACGAGAAGGTGAATGAAATGGGGGTGCTCCTGGAACGGTATTTCCAGGGAGAGGCCGTCACCTTCCCCCTCGACAGAATCGATGTTTCCCTCCTTTCTGCATTTCATAAGAAAGTGCTGCAGGAACTGTATCGAGTGCCCCGGGGAAGGGTGGTGACCTACGGAGCCCTGGCCGGGAAGGTCAACGCCCCCCGAGCCGCCAGGGCGGTGGGAACGGCCATGGCGAGGAATCCCTTCCCCCTGGTCTTCCCCTGCCATCGAGTGGTCAGGAGCTTGGGCGACCCGGGCAACTTCGGCGGCGGTGCGGAGCTTAAACGAAGGCTCCTCGCGCTGGAAGGTGTCGGATTCGACGAACGAGGGCGTATCGATGCCCGGTATTACTGGTAGGAGGCGAAAGGGTGGAACGGGGCATTACCTTCTGGTTGCTTGTCGCCCTCGGCGGCCTGGTGGTCTATGGCCTGTTCATGCTGAAAAGAAAGCTGCGGGCGCGGCGCCGCGCCCGTCTGACGGCACAGCCCTTCCCCTCTCAATGGGAGAAGATACTGCGTGGAAACGTTTCTCTCTATCGGTATCTGCCGCCGGATTTCAAAACGGAGCTTCAGAACCATATCAAGGTATTCCTGGATGAAAAACGGTTTGAAGGAGCGGGCGGTCTGAAGATGACCGATGAAATCAGGGTGACCATCGCCGGCGAGGCCTGCATCCTGCTCCTGAACAACAAGAATCGTCAATATCCCTATCTCCTGTCGATTGTAGTCTATCCCGGTGCCTATGTGATTCCCCAGGTCGAACCGGTGGGAGAGGGCATCTATCTTGAAGGAGAGGAGACACTGGAAGGAGAATCCTGGTCGCAGGGAACGCTGGTCCTTTCCTGGGATGATGTAAAAGGGGATGCTGCCCGCTTCGGCGATGGCCATAACGTGGCGCTCCATGAATTCGCCCACCAGCTTGATCAGGAAGACGGCCGTGCCGACGGGGTTCCCTGGCTCCGGACAAGGTCACGCTATCACGACTGGGCCCGGATACTCGGTGCGAAATACGAAGAACTGCGGGAGGATGCGGACCGGGGACGCGAGGCCGTCCTCGATTATTACGGGGCCAGCGATCCCGCTGAATTTTTTGCCGTGGCCACGGAAGCCTTCTTTGATAACCCCGTCGGGTTACGGAAGGAGGAACCAGAACTCTATGACGAATTGAAGTGGTATTTCAACGTGGACCCGGCATCGTGGGTCGAGGAACGGCGGTTGTGACGACAGGCCCCGAAATATTCTCTTTGTTTTTCCGCAGAGGGTGTATTACTATAAGATCCTCAAAAGGAGGGCCATCCCCATGAATCGAAGGATGGACGTACCCCTTAAATTCTGCCTGCAAGGCTCCTGACGGCATTATCGTCGTCAGGGGCATTCCCGCATGAATCAATATTGTAGTACTCCTGCGTGTGGATCTCCACCACGCTGTTTCACTGAAATACCCAATAATGAAAGTCTTCGATTTTCCCGTATAACTCATTTCCCTTGAGAGCGACTTCCTCACAGTAGCCGTAAAACCTGCAAGTCCCCGGTACGGACGTTTTCCTGATGCCGCGGTGGGGCGGCATGGAAGTCATAATGCGCAACGCATTGAACGACGGCAGGCCTTCCCTCTATGAGTGTCGCAGGCGTCACCGGCGATCGACATGACCGAACTGTTTAAGACATGACGCAGGATGTGAAAAGCGGTATCCGCGGTGGTCCCGCTGAAACGTTTGACACGAAATCCTGTCTTGTCGGAGGAGGTACAACAATGAAAAAAATAAGATACGTTCAAATACTTATTATTGCGGGCTTGACACTTGTCATGAGTGTCACATCCTTTGCGGAGGGGAAGCCCCAACATCCCTTCGCACCGGATATCAGCCAGAGCTGGTCGGAAATCGATCCGGCGGTGGTCTATCCCGGTTTTGAGTACGAAGGATTGACGCCGGCCTGCGCGGCCTGCCCGGGGTGCGATCCCCAGTTTACCTTTTTCGTGAAAGGGGGAAACAGCAACAACCTGGTCATCTATTTCCAGGGCGGCGGCGCCTGCTGGGACAGCATGAACTGCCTCTACTACCATACGTACAACGAGGAGGTCCTTTCCATCACCGAATTCGGCGATACCGAAGGACGGGGTATCTTTGACACGAAAAACCCCGCCAATCCTTTCAAGGACTGGTATTTCGTGTTCATTCCCTACTGTACCGGCGATATCCACTGGGGCGCCCAGGATACGGCCTACCCGGACTACCTTGACATGGTGCCGGGGGATGAATGGACGATCCAGCACCGGGGATTCGTCAACTTCCAGGTGGTGCTGCAGTGGATTACCGACAATTTTACCAGTCCTCTGCGGATCTTCGTGACCGGCAGCAGTGCCGGCGGCTACGGTGCCATCATGGGATTCCCCTCTATCAGTGAAGCCTTTCCGATGTCGCGGGTCTCGGTGCTGGGTGATGCCGCGAACGGCATTATCGGGGAAGATTTCCAGAACTCCTCCATCTTCAACTGGAATATCCAGATACCGACATGGATCCCCGATTTTCAGGCAGGCTACGTTCCCGGCATGACCATGGCCGATGTCTATAAGGGAATAGCCGATTTCTATCCTCAGAGCAAGCTGGCCCAGTTCACCGCGGCCTGGGACTGGAATCAGACCTTCTTCTACTACGTCATGCTCAATCTCTATGACCCGGGAAGCTGGGGAACGGGATGGCCCGCCGTCTGGCCTGACTGGAACGCCCAGATGCGTGGCTATGCCTACGAAACGGCTCTCGATGCGCCGAATTACCGCTACTACATCGCCGCGGGCGATTATCACACCATCATGCTCTCTCCCGCCTTTTATGAAGAGGACTCGGCGGGCATGTCCTTCGCCGCGTGGGTGAAGGCCATGATCAATACCCCTACGGGGGCATGGGCACGGTATAACGGCACATGGCAGAATCTTGAAGCGGTCGATCCCATGCCGGGTCCCTAAAGAGTACTTCCTGTCGGTAACACCGGGGCAGGGCGCACCGGCAGAAGGCGTCCTGCCTCGATTCATTCATGGACATGCAGCCGTTCTCGGTCCCTGCGTCGTCAACTTGCATGTTGACGTAAATCCAACACTTTGATAAGGCATCCCCTTTGTAAAGAGGTTCCCCGCAGGGAGAACCGACAGAACGAGGTAAACACGTACCCATGAAATCAGACATCGAAATTGCCCAATCGGCACGTATCAGGCCCATTGCCGAGATCGCCGACAAACTGAATATTACACCCGACAACCTGGAGGTATACGGCAGATACAAGGCCAAACTGCCCCTTTCACTGATCGACCGGGAAAAGTCATCGGGGAACCTGGTGCTTGTGTCGGCCATATCGCCGACCCCGGCGGGCGAAGGAAAAACGACCGTTTCCATCGGCCTCGCCGAAGGACTCAACAGGCGGGGAACGAACGCCGTCGTCGTCCTCCGGGAACCCTCCCTGGGACCGGTATTCGGAATGAAGGGAGGCGCCACCGGTGGCGGATATTCCCAGGTGCTGCCCATGGAGGATATCAATCTTCATTTCACGGGCGATTTTGCCGCCGTCGAAAAGGCCCACAACCTGCTCGCGGCGCTCATCGACAACAATCTTCACAACAGCAAGAGCAGGCCCGGGATCGACCCGCGGACCGTGACCTGGAAACGGGTCATCGACATGAACGATCGTGCCCTCAGGACGACCATCGTGGGGCTGGGCGGGCCCAAATCGGGAGTGCCCCGCGAATCGGGGTTCGACATCACCGCCGCGTCGGAGGTGATGGCGATTCTCTGCCTTGCCGACGACATTC
>CAYTUH010000038.1:11598-12038 GCA_964441165.1 uncultured Syntrophaceae bacterium | reverse complement strand
CGTACCATTCAATCCTGTTTCATGAAACGGAGGTGCCGATGGTGTTTTAATGACGCGCCGATGCGAAAGGACGTCATCCAGTAAATGACGAAGATCCCGTCGCAGAGAGGAGCGAAGGCTATTTTTTTACTCTTCTTTGCCGTTTTGTCAAGGGCCGGCGCCTCAACAGTATGTAGAGTGCGCCGGCACCCCCGTCACAGGAACGGGCGCTGGTAAAGGCAATGACCCACTTCCACCACGGACGGTGAGTAAGCCATTCCACCACTTTCGTTTTGAGGACAGGGCGCAGCGGCGAAGAACGTCCACGACCGTGCACGACAAGAACGGCCCGTTTCCCCGCAGCAATCGATCCGGCAAGAAAGGAATCGAAGGCGAGCTTTGCATCTTCCACGGTATGCCCGTGAAGATCGAGGTGATCCTGGATGGAATATTCCCCGCGG
>CAYTUH010000038.1:0-11588 GCA_964441165.1 uncultured Syntrophaceae bacterium | reverse complement strand
GATTTCAGGATGCACCATGTGCCAGAATCCTTCGATATACTCCGGTGTATCTTCGACCACAAAACCCTCTCCGCTGCTGATGAGTTTTTCGAGTCTTTCAAGGCCCTCCATTTCCAGATCATCCGGTAAGGACCCGGAAGTGCCTGTTTCCTTCATTCGGACGACGCGCCTGTCTTCACCGATGGGCGTCACGTCCTCCATCGCCGATGAAAAGAGCTCGTCGTCATCGGTGGCCAACCCCGGTGCAGGATCATGGTGAAGGACTGTCGTCTCCGCAGACTTTCCCCTCCATTCAACGGACTCCCCCTTCAGGAGCCCCTTCAGCTCTTCAAAAGGGTTGTAATTGAGGGACGACTTTGGATGTTTCATGGGATCCGGTATCTTTCGAAACAGCGCGTTCACGGTTCATGCCGATTGAAGGCGTTCTTTCGCATTAATTCTCCCTTTGTGCGATTGCCTGGATAACGGCACGCATGAAAGCCGGCATATCGTCGGGCTGTCTGCTGGTGATCAGGTTTCCGTCGACCACCACCTCGCGGTCCACCCACTGGGCACCGGCATGAATCAGATCATCCTTGATAGCAAAGAAAGATGTCACCCTCTTCCCCTGCAGTATCTCCGCGGAGGCAAGCATCCATCCTGCATGACAGATGGCGGCTACCACCTTGCCCGCCGCGTGCATGTCCCGGACAAGGGCGACCATGGCAGGATATCGCCGCATCATATCCGGGGCATACCCACCGGGAATTACCAGCGCATCATACTCCTCCGCCGACACTTCATCGGCCGCGGCATCGGCTCTGGCCTCGGTCCCCGTCTTGCCTCGAAATACGCCCGCCCGCCCTGAACCGGTAACGGTCACCGCGGCACCGGCTTCCTTCAACCGGTAGAAGGGGTACCAGAACTCCAGGTCCTGGAACATGTCTTCAATCAGTATCAATATCTTTTTACCTTCAAGTTCCATGATGCTTCTCCCTTTCATGGCAGGGCAGCGGTCGGTCAAAAACTGCTTCACTTCCCGGCCCTGTCTGTTTAATCTTTCCTGACAGAGGTGCAATCATACCCGAAAGAGACGTCGCTTTCAACCGGACTGCAGACCGCAGGGGATGACGATCCCATGATTTCGTCATGGCATGGAGAGTCTGATGTACAGCTGTTCGTCCGTTGCGACGCCCTCAAGACCCAGCAGTGACACGGCGCTTGTCCCTGGTGCGGCGATCTCGAGCAGTCCGTAGCTGTTGAAGAGGGCAATCAACGGCCGGCGTGACCGGTAGTGCGGAGAGATATCTCCGATGGTCCGGTCCATCAGCGTCAGGGTGAAATCTTCCGATCCCGTCAATTTCCTGAAATCTTCGCCGGTCATGGAAAAGATCATATTCCCGAAATGATCGACGTGAAGCAGAGGAATGTCGATTCCCTTTTCCGTGATGCGACGCAGGGGAATCTGCATCGTCACCATCGAGTCCATGACAGCACCCAGGGTCGTGAAATCCGCACCGCCGTCGATATGGGCAGCCACGGGGGCGAACACATCCCGGCCGTGAAAGGTCGCACCGGGCTCCTTGCAATAGAAGTAGTCACGATTGGAGATTTCTCTGATCTCCTCCAGGCCGAACCCCTCCTCCCGGACAAATCCGAGGATGCCGTTGTCCGGCCCCAGAAAGATGAAGTCCTTCGTTTTGACGGCAATCGTCTTTCGTGACGTCCCCACACCGGGGTCGACCACGGCCACGAAGACGGTTTCCCGCGGGAAGTGCATGCATGAATGCTTCAACAGGAAATAGCCGATGGGAATGTTCTGCGGCGGGATGTCATGTGTCAGGTCGATGATATCCGCTGCCAGTGAAATTCCCTTAATCACGCCTTTCATGATACCCGCATAGGGGTCGCCCGCTCCGAAGTCCGTCATTAGTACGATCATCTTCAGTTCACCGCCTCCTTCTAATCGAGTAATATCCGATTATCTCGCGAACGGGATTCCCCGGCGCTGATCACGTAGATCGCCGGTTTGCCGCGCACGGGACAGTAGGTTTCACAGATGCCGCATCCGATACAGCGTTCCAGATCGACGTGAGGCTGCTGCAGTGAAAGTTCCTTGCCTTCCCGGTCATGCACCGTCACCCACTCGAGCCAGATGGCCTTTGTCGGTGTGGGGCAGACTTCTTCACAGACGATGCAGGGAGTTGCAAATGCATGAGGAAGGCACCGTCCCTTGTCGATCATGGCGGTACCGATTCTGACTTCCTGCTTGTCTGCGATCGACAGTTCCTCAATTGCCCCGGTCGGGCAGACCTGACCGCAGAGGGTGCAGCGGTATTCACAATAGCCAAGCCGCGGCACCAGCATGGGGGTCCAGATCCCCTCGATGCCCGCATCCAGGAGGGTCGGCTGAAGCCCGCCGGTGATACAGACCTTCATGCATTCCCCGCAGCGGACGCATCGGGCCAGGAAGTCCTTCTCCTCTCTCGATCCGGGCGGCCTCACCAGACGAGGATTGAAATACCCCTCGGCCGAAAGCAATCCCGTTCTGAGCAACGGCACCGATAGTCCGCCCGCCGCCAGCGAGAGCAGTACCTTTCGCCGTCCAAGGTCCATCGACAGGGGCGATTGCCCTCCGGAAAGACCGAAGCTAACCGCACCGACGGGGCATATGTCGTCGCAGTCGAAACAGAAAAGGCACTCGCTCTTTTTCCACTTTCCGGGATCATCGGCAAGGGCACCCCCCTGACAGATGTTCGTACATGCGCCGCAGGATGTGCATCCTTCACTGACCGACTGTTTCAGCAGTGAAAAACGCGAAAGAAGGCCCAGGAGTGCCCCGAGAGGACAGAGATACTTGCACCAGAATCGCCGCTCCACGAAATTCAGAAGGAGTATTCCGATAAATATGCAGCTGATCATGAATCCCTGGAGAAAATAGGGCTGACGGAATGACAGAACGCTTCGCTTCAGTAGTGCATAGATGTATTCCGAAAGGTCCACGATGACGGGGGGATGCACGGCATAGAGGGCATCGAAGGCGCCCCGTATCAGAGCATTGAAGGCAGGGTAGATGCCGAGCGCCAGGGATCGCACCAGGAGCGACAGGGGATCCATGATGCCCGTCAGCTGGACCGAAAAGAGCGAAGCGGCCAGCACGGCCAGGAGGATATAATATTTTATCCGGTACCAGGAAGGCCGCACCGGCCTTGACCGCTTCCTCACTGTCAGCCCCACCAGGTTATGCAGGGTGCCCAGCGGACAGATCCAGCCGCAGAATATGCGTCCGAGGAAAAGGGTAACGACAATCAGTATGAGAGAAAAATAGAAGCCCGGCATGACGCTGTGCGAAGAAAGCAGCGAGGAGAAAAAAAGCAGGGGATTGAAATCAAGAAATATCCTGACGGGATAACCGAGCCTGTCGTCTCCCTTCGATTCCGTCTGGAGAAACAGAAAGAGAAACAGGAGCAGGAAAAAACCCTGCACGACTATCCTGAAGGTCTTCATGGTGGAATCCGTCCCCCGCTGGTAGTACCTGACAAGCTGCTACAGGTCAATCGATCCGATCTTGAGCTGCCGGAAGTTCACGGTTCCCAGTCCCGCCTCCTCGGCGATCCCGAGATATGCCAGTTCCCGGGGCTCCATACCGAAGAGTGTTGCGCCGTAAGCGTCAACCGCAACGGGATCGACACCCGCGATCACCCTGTCCAGCCTCCGCACGTCACCGGGATCACCTCCCTGCGGGCCCTGTGCAGTCAGAATCCTGACGGCATCGAGTACCGTAAGCACGGGCCTCACGGCCAGGGCAACATCGACGAGGCTCCTGTCCAGTTTCTGATGAATGCGAAAGCGCCACCCGCCCATGACCCCCATCAGGTTCTTCATACCCAGCGTCAGTGTGGCAATGCCGTGGGTTTTGGCCACAGGAACGTTGATTACCGCATCGGCATCGAGCACTTCCGAATAGAGGGGCCACTCATTCAATGCATAGCCCCGGAGTTTGACATCCCTGAATTTCCGTTTGTCGACGTAACTGACTTCAGCGCCGGCAGCTCGCGCCGCGTCTTCGATTCCGCTCTGACGGTAACAACGTCGTGCATCGTTGACGGTATGATCGAAGACCTTTACCTTCCGTGCGCCCGCCTCGTAACAGAGCGCCACCAGGGATGCCACCACTTCGGGATTCGTATTGGCAGCCTGTTCGGGTGTTCGATCCCATCCGATATTCGGTTTTACCACAACGCTGTCACCGGGAGATACGAATCGCCCCATGCCGCCGAGTCCGCTGATTGCCGCCGCGGTCACGACAGCCGGCGTCTTTCCCCGTGCGACCATCAAGTCGTACCGTTCCGATGCTCGGACCTGTTTTACCAAACGATTGTATCCACCGAGGGTTGAAAAACCCAATGCGGCAAAGAGAGATGACTTTAAAAACTCACGGCGGTCCATAGGCACCCCGCCATCGCGTTTTTCAGAACGTCACGACCGTTCCGTTCCGATCATGATACCCTGTTGTCAAGGGATTTTGCAATGTGTTTCACCATTTGACTGTAGACACCCGTGAGAATTTCACGCGGCAGGAAGTAATCCGGACGTGTCTTTATTGTATTGTCGACCAGTTCCTTCACCGCGCCATCGACGGTACCCTTCCTCCGGTAGACCGACTCCATCAGCGCCCGGAATTTCCGTGCCGCATCGATGGCGTCGTCGACAAATCTCCGCGCCTCCTCTCCTGTGACGTATCCATAGTGGTCGGCGCACAGAAAGGCAACATCGAGAAACCGCAATTTCTCGAGACTTTCCTGATACTGGGTGTAATTGGAATTACCCGAGGTGACAATCTCGTCCCCGTAAGGAATTCCTCCTCCGTCTGAGGCGAACAGTGCTTTCAGTTCCGGCACATATGCCGATATGGAACAGGACGAGTGCCCGGGCGTCTCAATGATGGAAGCGGTCACTCCGCCCAGGTCGATCCGGTCCGTTTCAGACACGGTGGAACCGGTGATATCATCACGCCAGTCCAGGTCATGAGGCGACAGATCGTCATCCACCCCGACCATCTCGCAGGCGAATCTGCTGAAGGTATTGATCGTTTCGATTGCCCGGGGCATGGACAGAATCTGCCATGCGCGGACCGAAGCCAGTACTTCCAGTTCGGGATTACGCCGCTTCAGAAAAGGCACGATTCCCACATGGTCGAAATGGGCATGCAGAATCAGTAATTTCCGGATCTTCCTCTCTTGAATCTCGAATTCCTTGAATTGGCGCAGCAGATCGGGGACAATGCAGCGTATCCCGCCACTTATGATCATGGAGGCCTCTTTTCCTTCAAGGAGATAGACCCCCGATTCCGCCCTCCCCAAAAACCAGAGATGATCGGCGATTTTTCCGGGTTCCCGTACTCTCACTTCTTCTCATGTCCCCCTTTTTCTTTTCTTCTTTTCCGACCGGTAAGGGGCTTCGCTTTTTGTCGTTCCCGCAAAAGCCTCGAGATGTCTTTCCGGCGTCGCGTTATTTTTCCACCCGACATGGTTCTCCCCCTGATCAGGGCTCCGGTACCGCTCTCTCTGCTCCGCCCAAAGATTATTTTACAGGTCCTGCAATGAAGTCAATCGATTTGTGTCATGACCTGTGGGTCGAACCGGCGTCGGGACTGTCCTCGCAATAAAAAAGCCCGGGGTTTCCCAACCCCGGGCATATTGGCATAATCGGCACCATGGAACTTGTCTTAAAGCGAAAGAGTCCGTACCTGCCTGCTGTACTGCACATCGCCCAACCAGATGGGGCCTCTTGTTTCTCTCTTCGTGAAGAAATCTTTCCACATCCCGGCCGCCGCTTGCCAGGCGAATACTCCTATTGAACTAATGTTTACCTTTTTTCAGGCGCTTACGGTGTTTATGCTTGCTCATCTTCTGTCTTCTTTTTTTACGGTCGTTTGCCATATGTTATTCCAACCTCCATCGCATGCCATTGTTTATCGATACTATTAAACCGATGATTACAAGAAAATTGAGCCTGCACTATACAGAAAAGAAATAAATTGTCAAGTGTTGAAGACAAATTATTGCTTTTTCGCGAGGCACGTCTCGATATCATCGAAGTCTCCCGGGGTAAACCTTTCTTTCTGCTTGAAAAGGAACAGGATTCGTGTCATGAACGGCCCACGGATAAACAGAAAGAACATTTGACAAAGGGATTTTCATACCTACATTATTAAAAACAGAACAGGAGGAAATAACGAATGTTCAACGTATCTGAAAAAGCTCTTGAGGCGATTGCGGAGTTTCTCAAGGATCGCGAGGAAAGCCCTGCCGTCAGGATATACCTTCAGGAGGGCGGCTGATCCGGTCCCGCTCTGGGAATGGCTCTGGATGAGCCCCTTGAAAACGATTCTCAATTCATTGAAAATGACATTACCTTCGTCATTGACAGTAAACTTCTGGAAAAAGTTTCCCCCGTCTCCATCGATTATTCAAGCACACTCGGATTCGGGAGATACACCATCTCTTCAAGCCTTGTTTCACAGCCATCATGCGGTGGAACTTGCAGTTGTTAGGAAATTGAGGGATAGGAACCAGCCCCCGGGCTCCAGGTTTCTATCCCTCGTTTCTTGTCCGCCGCATTGAAACACACCCCGTCCCTTACTCTTCCTCTCGAATCGGGTGTGACAGGAGCGCCACCTTTTTTTCTATCTTATTTTACTATCGCCTGATTGCCAGTCTCAGTTTGGCATACCACCACCGCCACCATGGCACGCAATAATCATTATAACTGAACTCCGAGGCCACAAGTGTTCCCTTTATCATCATCTCCCGTCTTTCACCGTCGGGATGTTCACCACACCAATTGTATTTATCGACAACCATGCAGTTCTTCAGGTGCACAGGCTTTTTCCACGACCCGAACACCATATAGGTGATATCCTGCTCATGACTCGATATTCTGAACACTATTTTTCGCCATGGAAGAACGGTCCCGTGACATTCGCCGCCGGAAAGCGCCCCTTCGCACAATGCAGTGTAGGCCGTCACTGTCGAAGGTACCATGTCACAGCTTTGTACCGCGGCACCACACACAAAAAGAATTACCACAATCAGAAGAATTTTCCTCATCAGGCATACTCCACGGAATGCCTCGCACAGATTTTCAGGCTCTCCTGCTGTGCTGAATAAAGAAGCAGCGTAGATCGGATCTGATGAGAAGAGATGATCGGGGAGAAGCGATCATTCAAGAAGACTGGCAAAAGAAGTCAAGTACGTTCATCTGTCACTGTCAACCATGGTGAAGAGTGAAGCAACCAATGTTGATCACAAAGGGAACATGAATACTACCGTCGCTCCCGTTTATATAGAACGGTGATACTTGAACTGTTCCTCCATGTTTATAACGTTCTGCATCATTCATTGTGACTACATGTGAGTATCTCGTACATTATCAAATTACTATCATGAAATCAAGGAAATACCTTTCTTTGCGCAATAGGATGCTGTGGAGGAGTTCTATCGTCGTGCCCCGTCGAAGCCGCACCCCCTGATTTTCTCTCCACACCCGTCCTTTTCCCCTTTCACCAAAGCAATGTTTGCGGCCCCGTCATCATTGTCAGCCCCATCCGGTGATTGCATGGCCTATCGTTCTTTCATCCTTTTCATAGCGGTTGGTTTTTCACATATTTTGATGTATGGTCATATGAAATTACAGATTCGCCTGTTCCTGTCCCCGATTCCATTCACACCAGGCAATTCCTCTGATCTGTGAGGAGGCACGTAATGAAACGATTCCATCGCTGTCCCATATTCTGGATGATGCTGCTATCACTTCTCCTTTTTCCGGCGTGCATTCCGGAGGTATGCGGCGCGGAAGCAGTTACTTTCCAAGGCGTCATCACCTTTAACGACGGAACGCCGGTCTCTCATGTCTACCCTCTGAAAGACATTACGGCCTTCCCGCTATCCGACGACAGCACTGTCGACATATCCAACCTGGAGACCCGGACCGATTCCGGCGGCACCTACCGGCTCACCTTTCGTCATGCCGGCAGGTATGAATTGCGCCTCTGGGGAAATCCCGTCACCGAATTTGAAGTGGTCAATACTGAATCGGGGCTCTCCGTTTCCGGTCTCTCCCCGAGCATACGCCTCTCCTTCGATCAGATCATCCAGATAAACCGGCACAACAAAAAGGTTGAGACGGTCGATCAGAAGACGGGGCAAACGCGGACAAAGAGCGTACCCATTGATTTTACCGGCAACCCCGAAATCATGATCATGGATCCCCGGAGCGGCACAATCCGTGAAAGCATCTCTGCCGCTGAAAGCCTCATTGTCCCCATACCACCAGCCTACGCACCACCGAATCGCTTTGTTTTTATGATATCAGCGGAGGGACACCTGCCGACATTCACGGTTCTCAGCGAAATTCCGGATGAAAAGCGTACCTCCCTCAATTTCCGCCTCAGAAAGATAGCCCCCCGGAAACCCCGTTTCGAGGAGAAAAAAGGGAGAAAGACATTTTACGGCAAGTTCACCGTCCACAACGTGGTCTCGGAAACTTATTACTGGATTGAAGCGGTGTCGACTGATTCGAAGGGAGGGAAAGAACTCTTGCTCCTGAGCTATTCGGAAAAGACGCGGAAGGCAACCGCAGAGCCGATCCGGCTGGAAGACGTCTCATTTAAAGAATCATCACCGACACTCTTCCTCAATGACAGGGGAACGGTCATGCTCTCTCTGCGCGCCCCCGACCGGTCAACGGGTGAACCTGCAAAAAGAATCTATGCCCTGGAAGGTGACAAGGGGTGGACCGAAACCTCTCACCCCTATCCCCTCTTCAACTTTCAAGGCCGTCTCATTGACAACACCCGATGGATCGTTCCGAACTGGGGCGGCATAGTGCTTCCCGCGGGAGGAGTCACAATCCAGACGACGGGAACCGTCAAGGTCTGTACGACGGATATGAAGAGTCGTTCAAACTGCGGACGACGCAAAGTGTCGGGGGAATACAACCTTACGGTCCGTTTCGACAGGGAAAGTGGTGATATCGAATTCGACCTGCCCCAGGGTGCGTGCACGGGGAGTCTCCAGGGTGGCATGGAAGACAACCGGGTCTGTGTGGACCCCGACTTTGCCCCCCTTGATCGATCCCTGAGCAGGGAGAACGAAGCAATCGCGAAAAAACTCTCCGAAATGGCAAAGGAAGGACAAAAGATTCCCGATACGATGACGCGTGGCGTCTCACGAAGCGGTCTTATCGAGGGAACGGCCACGATAAACGGTGAGGGACCCATCAATTACGTCCGCAAACGGACGATACTTCTGGGATTCAATGCCGACAACACCCCGGACATCATGCGTAACGAAAAGGGAGAGCCTGTCTATGCCCTTTATTCCGGACTCGGTGAACCTGGACGATCCATACATCTGATCGGCGGCTCCGACGATGGCTACCGCAATCCGACGCTGCTGAACCCCTATGAGGGCCCCTACCCCGAACTCCGCTATTACGTCGAAAAAGATGGCGCGCCGGCCATCGTCAAGGTCTACCCCCAGAATTACCGGTGGCAGATCATCGACGGTGAAATCGTTCCCGATCGATCGGGTCTCTTCAAACCGGGTGATCCGAATCGCGACAGCGACGGCGACGGTGTCACGGATGCCAACGACCGCTGCCCGGGAACGCCATCGGGAACCGCCGTCAATTCCGAAGGCTGTCCCCTCTCCGATTATCTCGCCCTGGTATCGCCCGCAACGGTGGGTGACATCGAAATAAAGGCGGGAGAACCTCTTACTGTTCAGATTGTCGCCGAATATCAGCTCGATTCCGCAACGTCGGGGATCATACGTGCCACCGCCGAAACGGCTCTTGGGACCCTCTTTCTGAATGATTTCCCCGTCAAGGCGTCGGATTCAAATATCATAATTTCCTTCCCCGTCACGCTGGGTCCCGATGAACCGGTCATGTCGGTGACACTCCAGCTCATTCCGGCAGGAATCTCCGGCGGACCCACGAAAACGCTCAGATACATTTCAATCCTCGGCAGTTTTACCGTCACTGCCGATTATGAAGGCTTGATCGCTGCTCACCCCAAAAACGAGAAAGAGGTAACCTTCACCATCAGTGGAGCCGACGGAGCGCCCATCACGGGGAGGGATTTCACCGTCCTGACCCTGGCACAGGAGACGCCCTGGCTCGACGGAGGATGGATAACCGCACGGGGACGTGCATCGACGGAAGTCAAAACCGACGACAGGGGAACTGTTTCGATCCTCTATATTCCACCGGCGGTACTGAAAGACCACATCGGCAGAATGACCGATCCCTCTCTCTTCTTCCCGGCGACACAGCGTTTTGAAATACGTGACCGGGCGGATACCCAGTGTCGTGCAACCATCGAGCTACCCCTCGAATCACCCTACCCGGTTATCACGAAATTCGCCGTTCCCGGCGGTGATCTTGCCGGTACCTGGCAGAATAAGGCCTCGACAATCGTCATCGACGACAATGACAGCACCTCCTTCACCATCACGCTCTGGGGCCGCGGTGAATTCGGCTATTCAGGCGGCCATGGATTCGATGAAGAATTGGAGGTGGAAGTCGCGACGAGTCCCTTCCAGTTCAGATTCAGGTCTGAGGAAATCGGCCTTGACCTGAATGATCTGCCCGACGTCATGGCGGAATTCGGCAAGACGAACACGAAGATTTTCAAACGCTATATGGCACTCCTGGGCGGAAAAAAACTCCTGAAGGCGTTCTGGGTGCGTGGCGCAAAAGCGCAAAGTTTCATAAAAACGGCCGACGGCATGGAACTCCCCTATACGGTCGAAAACGCGGCAAAGCTGAAGGACAAGGGATTTTTCGTCGTCAGCAAGATGATGACTCCCGACGGGACCTGGGCGACAAAGACCGTCGATGCGGCCGACTGCCTGCTGGGCGCGCAGAAAAATGTCCGCGAGGGCATCGATACCTGCGGCAACCAGTTAACGGACCAGAAACTTGCCCTTCAAGATGAGACGGGAACGGAATCGACCGATGTGATGCTTGATGGCGTCCACGCAACGGTGGGATTCCTCGACACCTGCCAGTCCTTTGCCGATCTGGCGAAGGGGGCCCCCATGGATCCCTACAGCGAAGCCCTGAAGATCCTCTACGAAAACGCGAAGACCTTCTATGCGTTGCACCGCAAATTCGAAGACGTTGCCGAATCTTGGGAAGACGTCATGTTCATTCCCATCATGGTGGAAGTATCCGACGGAGAGGGCCACAGGGTCACCCGCATGGCGAAGTACGCCGTCAAGTACGCCAAAAAGGCCGGCGAAAAGTAGCGGTTATGCCAATCTCTCAAAACGGCATGGCCTGCAACCCGGACTTCATTCTCGATGTTGCAGAAAGGGGCCGGGACCCTCATTACCCTATGTGCCTGCCCGTGCCGTCGACAGCTCCGAAGATGATCCCCACGGAGGATCAGATGTCATGAAGGCGCTCCACCGCTATGTCCGGGCGAACATCCGTCACACCCGGTACCGATCGCACCGCATCAAGGAGCTTGTCTTCCGACTCCAGCGGATTGATAATGCCCGAAATACGGACCACCCCTGTCTCCGGCACCTCGACAT